>JBFHTA010000161.1:0-8896 GCA_041590855.1 Pseudomonadales bacterium | reverse complement strand
GTCGGCGTTGCCTTTGCCATTATCGTCGCTAAGCACATGTACGGCGGGATGGGCTACAACCCCTTCAACCCGGCCATGGTTGCTTACGCATTGTTATTGGTGTCTTTCCCGGTAGATATGACGCAATGGTCGTTCCCGAATCATAATTTTGTACTGAGCTTCTCAGACACCTTTAACCATATTTTCGGTCTTGCGGTAACGCACGATGGCCTAACCAGTGCTACGCCTCTGGACGCTTTCAAACACAGTACAGGCCAAACCATTCAGGAAGTATTTGCGTCATCAGCCGCCTTACAAGCTGACACCTTTGAAGCCTATCAACTGATTTCGGTTGCTTTCCTGTTAGGAGGCATTTACTTACTTGCACGTAAAATCTACACCTGGCATGCGCCTGTGGGCATGCTTGCCAGTTTAGCGGTGATGGCAATTCTGTTTCAGATGTTTGATGCCGACAGCTATGCACCTGCCAGTTTTCACTTACTGACCGGTGCAACCATGCTGGGAGCGTTCTTCATTGTCACTGACCCGGTTACCAGTGCTACCAGTACCAAAGGCCGTTTGATCTTTGGTATCGGCGTCGGCATCTTGGTGTATCTGATTCGTGCGTTTGGCAATTATCCAGATGCGGTGGCCTTTGCTGTATTGCTTATGAACTTTGCAGCTCCGTTCCTGGATCAATACACACAACCCAGAACGTACGGTCATCGTAAAGCACGTTCCGGCCTACCAAAGAAGAAGGACTAAGCCATGGATTCGTTGTTTGCTGCTATCCGTAAAAATGCCTTGGGCTTGGCAATCTTTGCTGCGGTCACAGCCGGTTTGATTGCGGTTATTCAGGTCACCACCAAAGAAACCATCAGTCATAATATTCAACAGGCACGAGTAAAGGCGCTGCATGAAATATTGCCACGCGATCAACACGATAATGATTTGCTCAACGACGCTATTTGGGTAACAGGTAAAGCCTTAGGCTTGAATCAGCCAGAAGAAGCCTTTATAGCGAAGAAAAACGGCAAAGCCGTTGTGTATTTTTTCCCGGTGAAAGCACTGGAAGGCTACACCGGCCCAATCAGTTTGGTAGTCGGCATTCGCACGTCAGGTGAGCTGGCAGGCATTCGTGTACTTCAGCACCAGGAAACTCCGGGACTTGGGGATCAAATTGAACTGAAAAAATCCGACTGGGTGCTTTCTTTCAACGGATTATCTTTGACGAACCCGGATGCAGACGGCTGGAAAGTACAAAAAGACGGCGGCCAGTTTGATCAGTTTACCGGGGCCACCATTACTCCAAGGGCTATCGTTAAAGCTGTTCACCTAGCTCTTAACGCCTTCGAACAACATAAGCAGTCACTGGCAGTGCTACCCACACATCAAAGCATTGAAGGGGCCGAAGCCAGCAACGTGTATGAGCTAACCTATACTTCTGATTCAGAGTCTGACTCAGACACCAAAGGAGAATAACCATGACAGACATGAAGAAAATCGTGGTCGACGGCCTTTGGAAAAATAACCCGGCGACCGTGCAATTATTAGGTTTGTGTCCGCTACTGGCCGTGACCGGTTCAGTCGTCAATGCTTTGGGTTTGGGCATTGCAACCATTCTGGTGTTAGTGGGTTCTAACTTATCTGTTTCCCTGATTCGTAACTATGTCTCTGAAGCGGTTCGACTGCCTGCATTTGTGATGATCATTGCCTCTTTTACCACCTCGGTGGAGTTGCTGATGCAAGCGTTCACTTACGAGCTTTACCAGATTCTGGGCATCTTCATTCCATTGATCGTAACCAACTGCGCGATTCTTGGCCGTGCAGATGCTTTTGCGTGTAAGAACCCGGTTGTGCCTTCCGTAGTGGATGGTCTGATGATGGGCTTAGGCTTCACGGGCATTCTTGTACTCTTGGGTGCCATGCGTGAAATCATTGGTCTGGGCACTCTGTTCTCAAACATGAGCTTACTGTTTGGCAGTATGGCAGAGAACTGGACGGTGATTCTGTTTGATGACTACAAAGGTATGCTGTTCGCCATCTTACCACCGGGAGCCTTCATAGGTCTGGGACTAATCATCGCGGTTAAAAACATCATCGATGCTAAGATCAAAGAGCGTGAAGAAGCCAACAAAGTACAAGTCGAGAAAGGTTCCAAACGTGCTCGCGTAACGGGTACGATTTCATAACGCCTTCGCATTTTTATGAACAAAGAAAAACGCACAGAAATTTTCACTCGTCTGAGAGATCAAAACCCAAATCCGGAAACCGAGCTGGAATACAGCTCGCCGATTGAGCTTTTGTTGGCGGTAGCGCTTTCTGCACAAGCCACCGACGTCAGTGTCAACAAAGCAACGCGCAAGCTGTTTCCGGTCGCCAATACCGCGCACGCTGTTTATGAGTTGGGTGTGGATGGCCTGAGTGAATACATCAAAACCATTGGTCTGTATAACTCTAAGGCCAAGAATGCTATCGCCATGTGTAAGATTCTGATCGAGAAATACGATGGTGAAGTTCCCCAAACGCGGGAAGAATTAGAAGCCCTACCCGGCGTTGGCCGAAAGACAGCTAACGTGGTGCTTAATACCGCCTTCCGCCAGATTGCAATGGCGGTAGACACCCACATTTTCCGTGTTTCAAACCGCACTAAAATTGCCACAGGCAAAAACGTTCGAGAAGTGGAAGACCGCTTGATTCGCTTAGTGCCCAAAGAATTTTTGATGGACGCCCACCACTGGTTAATTCTTCATGGTCGCTACGTATGTACCGCCCGAAAGCCGAAATGCACCGCCTGTATTATTGAAGACCTGTGTGAATTTAAAGAAAAAACCAGTGACTAAGGTATAGTATATAGTCAGCCATCAGCATCAAAGTGAGAACACAACATGCGAATCCTTCATACCATGTTACGCGTCGGCGATCTGGATCGTTCTATTGAGTTTTACACCCAAGTGCTGGGTATGAAGCTGATTCGTCGCTCAGACAACGAACAATACAAGTACACCTTGGCTTTTGTCGGCTACGGCGATGAAAAAGACGGAGCGGTGATAGAGCTAACCTATAACTGGGGTGTCTCTGAGTACGAGCATGGCGGTGCGTTTGGGCACATCGCCATCGAAACCGACGACATCTACGCTACCTGTGATGCCATTAAAGCAAAAGGCGGTCAGATTACCCGCGAACCAGGCCCGGTCAAAGGTGGCACTACCGTCATTGCGTTTGTGAAAGACCCGGACGGCTACAGCATTGAGCTGATCAATAAAAAAGACAATTGATCCATTGAAAGGCGGCCAGCTACTTATAAACGATACCGACTCAATCTGTGGTTAACTCAGAGCCATAACGCTTCAGGATTCGTTGATAAGTAGTTAAGCCATCCGCCCCTATTTCTGTCATCGTCTGTTGCAATGCCGTTTGATAGCGTTGAATTAACTCGTCTGGGATCGCTGGATTAAACGCATAGTAAAGCTTACCCACGCTGCCGTAATTAAACACCACTTCAAATGCCTCGGTATCTAGCCCATAGATGGTTTGGATATAGCGTGCGGGCGGTAAACTATAAACCCATAAATCCACCCGATTCAAAGCCAGCATACGTGCAGCCTGCTCAGGAAAACTAACAATTGCTTTTTGCTCATCAAGCACACCAAAGCGATTCAGAACCTCTTCGCCAATATCTAAACGCACCGCAGCAATCGTAAAATGCCTAAGACTGTACTTATCCGGCACCTCGATCCGGCGGTCTTTTCGAGCTAGAAACACTATCTGATTATCAATTATCGGGCCGACCCACTTAAATAAATGCTCCCGCTCGAGTGTACGCGTCGTGGAAAATACCACGGCATTATTAATATACTGGGCGTTGTAGAAGGATCGAGCCCAGGGCTCTACCTGAATTTCAGGCTCGGGCAGAGCCAAGATAAGATGCATTTCCCGTAATAGATCAGCGGCGATGCCTTTTACTTTATGATGCTCTTCAAAATTATAAGGCGGGTAATTTTCAGAAAAAAAACGTAGATCAGCGTGCGCACAACCCGCTAGAACCAGCCATAAAACAGGATATGCAACCAGTGAGATTAAGAAGCGTAATGACATAGTCTCCTCCATATCCACAACCATATATCTCATAGCATAGGAGCTCTTGCCATCTACACAATACAGTCTGTCGTAAACTCCACGAAGGTGCATTTTTCGCGTATGATTCACACCTTCATGTTAATGAATAGACTCTGCCCGTGGCTCAAAACAAACATCATCCATCAAACAAACCGGCTCGTGCTAAAACACCCGGCATCCACCCCAGAAACCCTCACTCAGGCCGATACGATCTGAACGCTTTATCCAAGAGCTACCCATCACTGACGCCTTTTTTAAAACACAACCCTCGTGGTGAGCTAACCATAGATTTCTCCAGTGATCAGGCGGTTAAAGCACTCAACGCAGCTCTGTTAAAACAGCACTATCACATTGAGTTCTGGGATATCCCGCCGGGTTATTTATGCCCTCCGATTCCAGGTCGTGCCGATTACATCCATCATTTGGCGGATTTATTGGCAAGTGCAAACAATGGCGTAATTCCTAACGGCAAACAGATTCATGGTTTGGACATAGGCACAGGCGCTAACCTGATCTACCCGTTATTGGCAACAAAGAGTTACGGTTGGAAGATGACTGGCAGTGACATTGAGGCCGCCTCGCTGGAGTCTGCTAAAGCGATCATTACGGCCAATCGATTAGAAAAATCGATCCGGCTAACGCAACAAATAAACAAAACATACATTTTCAAAGGTATCCTGAAAGAGCAGGATCACTACCACTTTACGATGTGTAATCCGCCTTTTCACGCCTCCGCCAAAGACGCCGCTGCAGGCACTCAACGAAAGCTGAACAACTTGAGAAAATCCTCAACAATTAATCCACCTAAAGAGTCCAAGACACAGTTAAACTTTGGCGGACAACATAATGAACTCTGGTGTGATGGCGGTGAATTGCAATTCATAAAGCGTATGATTGCTGAAAGTACTAACCACAAAGACCAATGCCTTTGGTTTACAACCCTGGTTTCTAAGAAAGAAAATCTGCCCTCTATTCAGAGAACACTTAAAAAACATAAGGTCAGTTACTTTAAAGAAGTCAAAATGGCTCAGGGCAGTAAAGTCAGTCGTTTTATTGCCTGGACGTTTCAATCCCAAAGTGACTACCCGGCTTGGTTCTCATAGTCATATCCAACGGAATCACTCTGCACATTAGGGTTGTTGCCCGTTTCTTTGTATAATCCCGTGCCAATTATCTTTTAATCCATAGAATTAACCACGCCCCTACATGTCCGATACCTCAGAAGCCAAGTCAAACGAAACCAACGCCATTAAAACCAAAGGCAATTCTTATCATCACGGTGATCTAAAAACGTCGTTGATTTCCGCCGCACGCACCATCCTTCAGCGGGACGGCGCAGACGCACTGTCTTTACGTTCTATTGCTGCCGAAGTGGGTGTGTCGCATATGGCGCCTTACTCGCACTTCAAGAATAAGAAAGAATTGATTCAGGCAATCACAGCGGATGGCTTTCGATCACTGGCTGTTGCTATGGAACAGGACAGTGAAGGCTTAACCAAACCGGAAGAACTGATTCTGGCCTACGGTACTGCCTATCTGGAGTTTGCTGTCAATAATCCGCAACTGTACCGAATCATGTTAGGTCAGGTGGATTCTCAAGGTCGTCGTAATCGCAAAGACACGCCTAATCAGTCATTCGAACCAAAATTGTCCATCGAGCAGGAAGGGTTTACCGAAGGCCCCTATGCGTTACTGAGAAATGCCTTTGCCCGGGTTTATAAAGATGAGTCTATGGTCAAAGCACAAGCCATCGGGGCTTGGTCCATCGTTCATGGAATGGCTGCATTAATTATTGAGGGGCATATTGATGTTCCACAAGGAACCAGCCTGAAGCAATTCCTCGCGAAAGCGGCATTACGAGCCAGCCCGAATATTGAATTGCTATGACTTGGTTTCTTCGACCGCGATCAATTAATCGCAATTAATTCAACGTCGAAAATCAGTAAAGAACCACCAGGAATAGCCCCAACCGGGCGATCGCCATAGGCTAAATGGCTTGGAATACTTAATCGGGCTTTTTCCCCAACCACCATTTTTTGAAGACCTTCGGTCCAGCCCGGAATGACCTGATTTAGGTAGAAATCGATGGTTTGGCCACGATCTACTGAACTGTCGAACACGGTGCCGTCGATTAAGGTGCCGTGGTAATGTACGGTCACTTTATCGCTTGGGGTGGGGTGAACATCGCCTGTGCCTTCCCGTAAGACTTGATACAACATACCGGATTCTGTCAGCTCTACACCCGGCTCATCTTGATGGCGCTCTATGAACTCCTTTCCTTTCTGCTTATTCACTTCCGCTTGCTTTTTAGAATTCTGGAAACGTTTGGTGAAAAGAAACACCAATAACACAGTAATTACGATAACAAGCAAATTCATCATAGAAAGGAACTCCGACAACCTATACCAAGCTAATTCCAGGAAGCAGCATTGTATAGAAGTCCGCCACTGAGTGAAATGGTAACATATGACAAATACGTCAGTTGATCAGAACGGAGTCACAAAATAAATTACAGCCTCCTGAACAGTCAGTCATAAAAAACGCCGGGATTTCCGGCGTTTTTCGAGGCTTTCATAGATGATCATCTATCCATGTGAAGCATCTAAACAATGATCTCCAAGTCTTCCGTCGGGAAGGCTACACAGGAATGGCACCAACCGTACTTTGAATCAGACTCTCGTAAATGTGCTTCTGGCGGATTAAATACCTGCCCTTTCGTCACCTTAACCCGACAAAGACTGCACTCCCCGGAACGACAAGCGTTTTCTGTGGTAAAGCCGTTTCGCTCCATGCTGTTCAGTAAAGGTTCATCGACTCGTGCAGTGAAGGTGCCTTTGCCTCTGATGGTCACTTGAACTTCTTGATCCGGAGCCAAATTTTTCGGCCAACCTTCCAGAGTTTCCGGATGCTTCGGTGGCCCGTTGCACTCCACCCGAACCCGACGCGCTTTTACATTTAGCTCCGCCAGCTGGGCTTCACAAAACTCATGAAAACTGGTTGGCCCGCAAACATAAAACATTTTGTTATCCAGCGAACCAACCAATGATTCAATTATCGAAGCAGTTAAATGGCCCGTTTTCCCGGAATACCCCTCTGGGGGTCTGGAGATAATTTTTGTCACTTTCAGGAAATCATAGGCCTGTTCCAGCGCCTTTAATTCCTCATCGAAAATCACATCATCAACATAACTGGAACCGTAGATCAAATGAAAGCGATAGCTAAGCCCGCGATCAGCAATGTCTTTAATCATACTGCGCGCTGGCGCAATACCTGAGCCACCGGCCAAAAACACCAAATCCGTTCCGTGAAACACCGGGTTATGGTAGAAAGTCCCCATCGGCCCGGTACTCTCGAACTGATCCCCCACCTTCACTTCATCCAGTAAAAAATGACTGACAAAACCATCGGCAACACGTTTTACCGTCAGATCATAATGACCTCGGGTCAAAGGCGCAGACGAGATCGCATAAGGTCGAGCGGTTTCCACCCCATCAATGTTAACGAACAGATTAATGTACTGACCCGCCTGAAAAGGGGGTAAAGGCAAACCTAAAGACACCAACCTCAAGGTTTTGGTGCTGGGGGTATCTTCAATGATTTCTGCGACTTCCAATGACAGGCGCTTCGGATGCAACTTGGCTATGGTGCTGGCAACTTTACCCCGTTGTTCTGTGTAATCTGTGCCTTCGTGTTCCAATTGCGCCTTATGTTCTAACGCTTGTTGATAGCCCTCGACGGCATGTAATACATTCATTTTATTGTTTGAGTTCGTCATCTTATGCCCCCGCCATATCTGTTACGTTGTCATGCGAATTCTTTGTTTTAGCATCCGCAAGTGCTTGCTTCTTTTTTAATTTCTTAACGGCTGCACGTCCGGTACTTTCGCCCATCATATACGTAGGCTGGAATCCGCCCATGCCATGCCAGCAACCGGCCATATATAAGCCGTCAATGGCGTCCATTCGTTCACGGAATAACGCACCATCCTGAGTGTTCTGCTGGAAACCATAGATAGCCCCACCCGGCGTGTTCAAATACCGCATCATGGTCAAGGGGGTGCCCACTTCAATTTCTTCGATATTATCCCGGATGCCTGGGAAAACACGTTCTGCGTGCTCAATCAGATGATCCGCAAACTGATACTTGGTTGCAGCGTACTCTTCCGGCGGAATCGACTCCCATGGTTCTCCATATTGCAAACACAACAAGGACAATGCCGTTTTTCCTTCCGGAGCAAAGCTTGGATCTTCAAAGTTATAGCAGGTCAACATGGTATGAATCGGTGGTGTCATACTTTGCATATTCTGGTGCGCCACTTCTTCATCTCGATCATCAATAATGAAGGTTGAAGCCGCTGTTACGCCTATATCTTCCGGCGAACAATCCAGACCTATATAGAGAACAAACGCTGAGGTGCCCAAGCGGCGGGACTTCATGTCTTGTGAGGCTTGCAGTGGCGGCTGATCAGTATCCAGTAATTCATTAAAGGTATGAATCGGACTGGCATTTGAAATCACCGATTTACAACTAAAGGTTTCGCCACTTTCAGCGATCACTCCCGTGATGGCATCATTCTCTGTCAGAATCTTTTCAGCACCGCAGTTAAAACGAATCTCGCCCCCAGCTTCCATAAAGGACTCCAACAAGGCACTTGAAATCGCCTGCGAACCACCTTTGATATGCGCAGGTTTAAAGGCGGCATAGGAATAGATCATCATGGCCATGTCGGTAAATGGAATGTCCTTGGTGGGCAGCCCGATGTAACACCAATACGCCGCGATAATTGCTTTCAAATCTG
>JBFHTA010000160.1:0-8905 GCA_041590855.1 Pseudomonadales bacterium | reverse complement strand
CGGTACCGTTTCCCCGATGAACCCCTCGAATCCTCTTAATCAGCTTCTACTTGAAGTCTCTCAATCCCCGTTAATCGACAGTGGTGACTATCAGGCCACCGCCGAGTATGTAACTCGTCTGGGCCGAAAGGGACTGAACGTATCCAGATGCAGTGTCTGGCAGTTAAACAACAATTTTTCAGAAATTCGCTGCCTGGTACTGAACAAAGAAGATGAGATTGAATACCCAAATACGTCTTTCACTGACTGCGATTATCCCTCTTATTTCAAAGCGCTAAGAGAAAAGCGTTTCATTGTTGCGAACAATGCACACGCCGACCCTGATACCTTTGAGTTTCGCAGCTATCTGGCCCAGGAAGGCATCAACTCAATTCTTGATGCTCCCATCCGGAAAGACGGTGTCATTGTTGGCACATTTTGCTGCGAACACACTGGCGACTTACGAAACTGGACCACACAAGAACAGAGTTTCGCAGCAACGCTGGCCGATATCCTGGGACGAGCCTTAACAGCCAGCGACCGTTTATCTGTACAAAATGATTTATCAGAAACCAACTTACGCTTGTCCAAGCTCATCGAAGAACGGACTCATCATTTATCCTTGGCCTTTGAACAAATCTCTGAACAAGAAAAAATGGCTTCTCTGGGGCAATTGGTGGCAGGCATTGCACATGAGATAAATACTCCTATCGGGCTGGGAATAACCACAGCCTCACATATTCAGGAATTAACAGAACACATTCTGAATGCTTATCAACAAAAAACCATGACTGAAAGTAAGTTTAAGGAGTATCTCGCCTCTATGGAGGAAGGCAGTGAAATCCTGCTAAATAATCTGAAACGCGCAGCGGAGCTGATCAAGAGTTTTAAACAAATTGCGGTTGATCAAACTGACGATAACTTCCTGGAGATCAATCTGGTTGAAACACTCAACAACATTGTGAAAAGCTTGCAGCCAGAGCTTAAGAAAAAATATCAGACCGACATCACCCTGATTTGTGAAACGGACATACAACTCAATTCTTGCCCAGGCAGTATTGCCCAAATACTCACCAACCTGTTGTTAAACGCGGGGATTCATGCCTTTCCGGAACATCAGAAAGATCGGCAAGTGTTTATTGAAGTGACCCCCATGAGTGAGCACGTGCAAATTGCGGTGGAAGATAACGGTCAAGGGATTAACCAAGACATCGTGGATTCGGTATTTGATCCCTTCGTCACCACTCGTCGCCAGCAAGGCGGCAGCGGCTTGGGCCTTCACATTGTTTACAATCTAATCACTCAAACACTCAAAGGTGCCATTGAAGTAACCACCAAAGCCAACGAGTACACCCGGTTTACCCTAAAAATCCCCCGGAACCCTACCTCAGTTACGGGAAGCGTTTGATGTACCGAGCCAAAGCCAACAATGTCAATAGTCCCAGGGCCGCAGCCACAATACACGACCATTCATAATTGCCCATGGCATCCGCCAGAACGCCCCCCAACACTCCGGCTATGCCAGCGGAAAACACTTGGAGACAAGCCTGAAGTGTGTAATCCCCACCTTCATGAGTTTTCCTGCAGTGCTTCATCATCACCGCAAATAACACCACGGTCGACATGGTATCCACCAACTGATCCTGGGTTACAATCCAATACACCCATTGAAGATAATCGTCTGCCTTGGGGTCCAACCCTGGTATCAAGGCATATGCTCCAATGGTACCTATTTGAAGGATCGCAAACATCAATAACAAGTACACAGGTTTGAATCGGGTATAGATAATCCCGACGACCACCGCACCAATTAAACCGGCAATTGACGAAAATAAGGTGATCTCTCCCACATCCGCCAGGCTAAACCCCTGATCAATTAACATAGGTTTAACCAAAGTGGATGACACACCGTCCGACAATTTATAAGTCAGCAACACCAGAACCCACAGGCTGATATTGCGAATTTTAAAGAAATCCCCAAAAAACAGACTCTTTGGAGTATCAATAGTACTCGTTTTGTCTGAACTCGATTTAACCAGTACGCTGTTTTCCTTAAACCAGGCAATGGGCAACAGCATCAATATCAAGGTAGCGGCCACAATCTGAACCGTTAATCCCCAACCCAGTGAACTCATCAAAATCAATAAACCAGACCCACCCAGCATGAGCCCGACCTTATAGCCCGCAACCTGAACACTGTTGCCCAAACCTCTCAGCTTTTCACTCAATAAAGAAACCGCCAAACCATCGGTGGCGACGTCCTGTGTAGACGCGAACACATTCAAAAGACAGAGTAATACAAACAGAACGACTAACCCTTCGGTGAACAACCAATGGGGAGATAGAAAAGACAACGCCAATAGCGTCGCAATTGCCCCGGCTTGCATCATCAGAATCCAGCTCCGATGTGGTCCCAGTGGCGTGTAGTAATATCGGTCAATCAAAGGTGCCCACAAGAATTTAAACAGCCAGGGCAGCGCCAACAATTTGAGCATGCCTACGGCCGTCAGCGATGCTCCGTATTCCCGCATGATCGCAGGCATGGCATGCGCTAATAAACCGGAAGGAAACCCTTGTGAAAAGTATAACGAGGTTAATAAAACAAAAAGAAATCGATTATCAATGACAGAAGTTCTATCAGTGGTCTGTAACGTACCAACCATGTTGATCGGGCCTTTGTATTAGGGAGTCCATTATCTTGGTGCACCCTAGCACATAGCCTATGGCATTGTCCTCATTCAGAGGGATTTAAGGAACCCATCATTCTATTTCATTGGTTCATCCTCGTTCCGACATCAAAATAGCTCGATATCCGCACCGGTGCAGATGTCTTGGGCTGTCTCCCGTGCTTCGGTTTCATGCGATGCCTTTGTGTTCTCTCCGTTGGGGACGGAGGTGGGTCCGGCCAGATCCGACTCGACCGTTTTGCTGGCAATGGCGTTATCCACCATTTGATTTTGCTGCCCAACCAAGTGATCCAACAGACGAATTACATTGGTGATCGACCCCTTAAGATTGGCACCTGAATCCAGCACACCGTTTGCTTCTGTCACCGCACCATCGATTCGTTGAATCAAATAGGTTTCCTGATCGTCATCCAAGCCCATACGGGGAATTTCTTCATCCAGTTCCATCAGCATCTTGTTCATGATGTCTGCCACATCCTCCTGATTCTGCTTAAGAGCGTCAGTTAATTGAATCAGTGTTTGCTTCACAATTTCAAACGACTTACTTAAGTTGTGCGACTGTTCCACCAATTGCGCTTCGATATTCAATGAGCGTACGGTGGCATTAGTCACTTCGATCATGAAAGGTAATAAGTCTTTATAACGTCCGTAACGTTCTTCGTCCTCTACCGGCATGTTTTTTACTAACAATGACACATAAGGATAATTAATCTGGGTCCGAGTTCCAAAATCATTGAAGCGATCAGCGTGAGAGAGGGTTTCCATCAACTCCCGCTCAAGCGGGCTCACCATAGGACTGCTCTTGCTGTTGGTAAAAAAGCGAACACCTTGATCAGAATGAATCATCAAACTGCAGCTTAAGCCAAATTGATCCGTAGCCTTGAAAAAGTGATTAGCCAGCAAATCGTAACTGCCGATGCCATGCGTTTTTTCAACAAAACGGATGGCTGTACCAAATTCACTGCTACCGGATAACGCCTGATACGCCGCCTTATTGGCATCACTCAGTTGCTCTTTTAACTGATCCCGTTCCTTACGATATTCAAACAATTTGGACACTTTCGCTTTCAGAAGCTCAGGCTCCAGGGGTTTGGTCAGATACTCTTCTGCGCCAAGTTCCAACCCATATAAGCGTTCAGACATGGAACAACGAGATGAAATAAACATCACCGGAATGTCTTCCAAACCTGAATTCATTCTTTTGATTTCCTTGCAGACCTCGAAACCTGTCATTTCCGGCATTTCGACGTCCAGAAGAATTAAATCCGGCTGCCCTTCCTGAACAAGATTAATGGCCGACTGACCATCTTCAGCCATCAGTATTTGGAAATCGTTTTCCAGAGTTTGTGACACCGCTTTTCTTGCGACGATTTCATCGTCTACCACCAGCACTTTCATTCAATTACTCCACTGAGCATCACTCACGTTGGCACCCTTTATCTATCTTCTGTGAACAATTGACCGGTTAACAATCGAATCGAGTCCAGACGCTAGACACCTAGCGTCTTGCTACTCAATAATGATCGGTCTATGTTCCCTTGATGTATTGATCTGAGAGACTCATTCTGCACTCAGGAGAGTTCCCAAAACGAGTTATCGAAATAAGGGCAATTAAGGCAACACACAGAATCAAGCTCATTCTCACAACTTAGTGTGGAACCTCTGAATAACCTTAGTTGTAATAGGGAGATCTTTTATATGAGATATCTGTGTTTTCGTGTGAGACATTGGATAAAGTACGTTTTGGGATAACGCCATAGAACAATGACAAGCTCGATGTCTTCAGCCACTCGCTCTGTAAAGTTCTGAATAAGAAGCTCATGAGATAATAGCGTACCATCGCTCACCTATAGGATACGACTTAAGTAAAAATCATGTCAGAACACGAATCGACCACCGGACACTTATCTGATCAATCGTCTCAAACACCATCAGCCAATGAAACAGACGGAAAATTATCCCGCGAAGAATATCAGGCTCAGCATAAACAACGCCTGAGCTATATGCCTTGGTTGTACCACTCGCTCAAGCCCAAACTTAAAGCTTGGGCGGAACCCTGGCAATCCGAACTGCAAAGCCGATTAAGCCAACTGGAAACCATCTCGTTTGGGGAAGGTTGTTTTATCGCCCCGTCAGCCAATCTGTTTGCAGAGCCCGGTCGCGATATCATCATCGGCGATCATTGCACGATAGCGGCGGACGTTTTTATTCATGGTCCGGCCCGATTCGGCCACCACGTTGCCATTAATCATAACGTCAGCATGGACGGAGGTTCTTCCGGCATCACCATTGGTGATCACAGCCGTATTGCTTGTCAATGTACCTTCTTTGCCTTCAATCACGGCGTAGCACCGGATAGGCTGATTCGTGAGCAAGCCGTAAACTCACAAGGTATAGTCATTGGCTCGGACGTATGGATCGGTGCGAACGTGAGTATTGTCGATGGAGTCAACATTGCAGATCATGCGGTGATCGGTATGGGATCGGTCGTCACTCAGGACATTCCGGAATACGCCATTGCCGTTGGCAACCCGGCACGTGTCATCGCTGATCGTAGGGATAAACCAGACGCGCAATGGGAATGGGTAGTCAACCAACCGTCTAATCCGTAGCAGTGCTGTCAGAGTATTTGCGAATGATCTTCGTTCGAATCTCTGGTGAAATATCCTTTAGCCCTTGCCAGACGGATTGTGCTAACTCCGGGTGATCGTTGACAAAGCGGTGGGAAAACACCAAAAACCAGTCCGCTTTAAAAAACGGAATGCTAAGGGTATCCAGAGCCGGTTTCATTGAAGGCGGAAGCCGTTGGATAGTCTGTAAACCGGTGTAATATTCGATGACATAGCCATCCAGCCGCCCTTTAGCCACTAGTTTGAGACCTTCCAGAGCCCGGTGCTCTCCGGGCGCAAACACATCAAGTGCTCTTAATCGTTTCTCAGCGACATAACCTGGAGGTGCAGAGATACCTTGATCCATGATCCCGCTAAAGCGCTGACCGTCCCACGACAAAGACGTGGTGTGATTTACAAAGATCCGGTACTCTGCCTGCCACAATCGATAACGGCTATCCGCTGGCACGCCATCTTGTTTCCCAACCGGAGGGTAACGCCCCCATTGGTCACGTTCCTCCAACCAAATGGCAGCAAAAATGCCATCCGCCCGCCCTTCAGTCACCATCTTAATGCATCGTTTCCATGGCTTACGCTGGTAACGAAACGTCACTCCCAGCTCAGGTTGTTTCAAAAGTTCCAGCAAGATACCCGGCTTGCTGGCCGGAACCTTGTCTTTTTCGTACATAAACGGCGGATAATGTACATTTTCATAACAGATCAAAGGTTGTACATCACCAGAGGAGTCAACAGACCTTCCCTTGTCGGAAAATGTTTCAGCATAGAGCGCACTGGGAAAGATAAAAGCGAGGATGAGTACCACACTGCCAAACCGCGTGAGGCACGTTCGAAGGGCAGTCAACAATGACGGTGAAGAAAAACAGGAATAATGGGTGGAGCGATCTCGCCAACACTGACACATACTCCCCCCAATACCATTATGGAATGGCTTTAGTATAGACGATCAGAATCAGAATTCTTCCAGATCATCCTCTTCGTCCACACCATCCACCACTTCAGTGGTCACAGGGTTACCACATTTCAGGCACTCCCCTTCAATAAACACACGGCCATTTTCTTCGTATTCCTTGGGATTTTTCATGCCAAGGTCTACTTCCATACACTCATTGCACCAAGTTTGTTCCAAAAACGCCTGCTGTTCATCTTCAGGGCGCTGATAAAAATCACGAGTTTCTCTAGTCATTAACCTTTCCTTTATAGACAACTGAGGGATACCCTCGGGGTAAGTTTAAATCATTAATGCGGCATGTCACTTGAAAATATGCCTTCACAAGCGCTTTCGACTCCAATATAGTTGATACATCAATTAATATTAGTCATCTATGAATCGCTCATGATGTGGCAAGCAGTACGAGACCGAAAGTATGACGACGATACCGCCATTACAGAGCCTTAAAGCCTTCTTGATTGCCGCCGAACATGAAAGTTTTAAACTAGCTGCTAATGAACTGCACCTGACGCCGTCGGCAATCAGTCACCAAATTAAGGGGCTGGAAGAAACACTAGGACTGACCCTGTTCAGGCGACAGAATCGACAAATTAAACTTACCCCGGCAGGCCAGATGTACCGCGATATTGCGGACAAAGCCTTGAGCGACCTGGCCCGGGGAACAGATCGTCTCCAGCGGCAGTTCAATCAAAGTGTGCTTCGTGTTCGCATCCCCCCTATGATCGCTACTGACTTTGTTATTCCTAATTTAAGCGAGTTCCAGCAACTGCATCCGGATATTGAGTTGCGGCTTGAAACCAGTCTGCTCTGGGGCTCACCGGAACGCGATGATCTCGACGTCATACTGTATTTTGGTGAGCAGACCAATACCACTGATATTGTGTATGAAAAGGTGACTACGCTCTCGGTTACACCAGTAATGAGCAAGGCGTTTTACGACCGCCACAAACCCACAATGGACACGCTACCACAACACCGATTGATACACTCCAGCCTGGTTAGCGATGGTTGGCAGCGATTTCTGAATGCTTATCAATGCGATTATCGACCAGAAAGCTCGGACCTTTGGTTAGACTCCTATACAGGCATGCTGCAAAGCTGTGCAGAAGGCCACGGAATCACTTTGGGGCTGCTCCCCTTACTCAAGTTACGACTTGATCGCGGTGAGGTTATCCGCCCTTTCAGCGAAGAACTGGAATTACCGGAAGCCATCTACCTGGTCTACCGAAAAGATAAACATCAAACAGAAGCCATTGAAACCTTTTCTACCTGGGTTAAATCCTTACTTCATGCGGTGAAAAACTGAGTCATCAAGTACTTACTCACCCCTGAGTTTTCAGTTGAATTTTTCTCATCTATACAGTTAAAAACTTTCGTTTGTTTTAAGAGGACAAAAACTGGACAATAGCCGAACCCTATACTAGCGATACCTCGAAGTAGGTCGTCCAGGAGTCTGTACCAGTTAACGCCGGGCATAGACGTAGCGAGTTATGGGTATTGAGCCAAAAGCTCACTGAATGAATCCTGATAATTCTTTATAAGAACAGCGAAATAACAAAGCTAACAGCAAATCGCCAGGATAAGCAGCACGCAATTTCATCAAACAACGTGCAATGCCCGATCAAACCAAACGATCACAACAACAATAAATGAATAAGTAATCACTTACAGCCAACCTAACGCATAGGATTGCGGCTGTAGCTCGATAAAGGAAGCACTATGTCACAGCAACGTCAGTCGGCAGGTTATTCAACGCCGTCCAGTTCTGATTCTACCTCTGAACGCTTGGCTGCCCTGGTGGTAAAAAGCCGCTTTATTACCCTACTTGTCACTGCCGCGATATTTTACCTTTGTTTTTTGGGCATGCAGAACATCAAGTTCTCGACGGACTATCGAATCTTTTTCAGCCATGACAACCCGCACATGCTGGCGTTCGAGAACCTTCAGGAAACCTACACTAAGGATGACTCCCTGCTGTTTGTGATTGAATCTAAACAAGGAAACATCTTTGAGCAAAAACTGTTGTCCATGATTGAAGCGATGACAGAAGAAGGATGGACCGTCCCCTACTCTTCCCGCGTAGACTCTATCACCAACTATCAACACACCTATGCCGAAGAAGACGATCTGATTGTTGGCAACTTAATTGAGTACGCTGACCAACTAAATGAGGAAGACTTTAAACGGGCCCAGCAGATTGCGCTGGATGAACCCATTCTTAAAGACCGCCTCATCTCTTCAGACAGTGGAGTTACCGCTGTAAGTGTTACTGTTCGCTTACCCGGTGAAAATAAAGCAAAGGAAGTTCCTGAAGTTGTCAGCTTTGGGCGAGAGCTTATTAAAAAGTACGAAGCAAACTACGGCGACATTGCTAATTTCTATCTCGCTGGCTCTGTAATCAATAATAATGCCTTTAAAGAAGCATCTATTAACGATCTGACCAATCTAATTCCTCTGGCGATGTTACTGGCCATTGTTGGCATCGCAATTTACATGTACATCGCCAGCCGTAGTATTCTGACCACCCTATCAGGCCCCCTTGCCACAGTTGTTATTATTGTAGCGTCCATCTGGACAGCCGAAGGCGTAGCGGGCTGGTTGGGCATTAACTTATCGCCTCCTGCGGCCAATGCACCAACAATGATATTGACTCTTGCCAT
>JBFHTA010000159.1:0-8909 GCA_041590855.1 Pseudomonadales bacterium | reverse complement strand
GGTGTTTGCTAAGACTTCGGATTCAACAAGATAGTGACAATATCGAGTTGATTGATCCTGCTATTGAAACGACCGAACTTGTTCAACTTTTACGTTGGTTTTCATCTTTAGCTGAGGGGCGTTTACCTAGATATGCACATCTCATGTTTACAGAGCCGTGCATTAGTTTCGAATTTATAGCGTTCAAAGAGGGTGTTGTTAGAATTTCCATAAATCTAAGTCACGAGTTAAAGCCTGATTTCCCAATGAAGCAATTTGGATATGAGACAAACGAATGGTCTATCGTCTTTGATCTAGATGAAGAGCAACTCAAAAGTATTTATAGAGGTATTAAAAAGACAGTGGATCAGTATCCAATCCGTGGATGCTAGTTACTTTTCAAAGGCCATTAGTTTCTGGTGGCCGTTCCCCCCTAGACTAAGGTCTAATGGTTAACTTTCCCTTCCCGCGCAACACTTAACTCATACCTTGATTTGTCTAATATTTGCTCAGCCATCGAATCGACTGGGCCGACTTTGGGAGAAGAGTGATGAGTGGTGTAAGTTCCGAGCAAGCCTTTAAAAACGAAGAGGTTGTGATTCCGGTCAATCCGGCGTTTGCTAAAGAGGCCTGGATTGATGAGGCCAAGTACAAGGCGATGTATCAACAGTCGATCATTAACCCGGATGGCTTTTGGCGTGAGCACGGTCAGCGCATTGATTGGATGACGCCTTATACCAAGGTGAAGAACACGTCGTTTGATGATCACAATGTGGATATTCGTTGGTTTGAAGATGGCACCTTGAATGCGTCGGTCAATTGTCTGGATCGTCATCTTGAAACCCGAGGTGATCAAACGGCGATTATCTGGGAAGGCGATGAGCCGGATCAGGACTGTACTGTTACTTATAAAGAACTTCATCGCGAGGTCTGTAAGTTTGCCAACGCCTTGAAGAGCCAAGGGGTACGTCGGGGCGATGTAGTGACCATTTACATGCCGATGGTGGTGGAGTCAGTCGTGGCCATGTTGGCGTGTGCTCGTATCGGCGCTATTCATGCGGTGGTGTTTGGTGGCTTTTCGCCGGAGGCTTTGGCAGGGCGAATTCTCGATTGCGATTCGAAAATCATTATTACGGCCGACGAAGGTGTGCGCGGTGGTAAAACCGTGCCGTTGAAAGCGAATGTGGATGAAGCGCTGACGCACCCAGACATTCGTTCGGTGGAACGCGTTATTGTGTTTGAGCGCACCGGTAATAAAGCGGTGGCGTGGCATAAGCACAGAGATGTGCGTTGGGACGATCTGATGAAAACGGCGTCGGAGCATTGTTTACCGGAAGAAATGAACGCCGAAGATCCGCTGTTTATTCTCTACACCTCGGGCTCGACGGGTAAACCCAAGGGTGTGGTGCATACCACGGGCGGTTATATGGTGTACGCCTCGATGACGCATGAGTACGTGTTCGACTACAAAAATAATGAAGTCTATTGGTGTACTGCCGATATTGGCTGGATTACTGGCCACAGTTATTTGGTCTACGGGCCACTGGCCAACGGTGCAATTTCGCTAATGTGTGAAGGCGTGCCGAATTACCCGGATTCCACTCGTGTTTCCCAGATTGTGGATAAACATCAGGTCAACATTCTGTACACAGCGCCTACTGCGATTCGTGCTTTGATGGCCGAAGGCGATGCGCCGGTGGCTGGTACCAACCGCAGTTCATTGCGTCTGCTGGGTACGGTGGGCGAACCAATTAATCCGGAAGCCTGGCAGTGGTACTACAACACCATTGGGGAAGCCCGTTGCCCGATTGTTGATACCTGGTGGCAGACGGAAACCGGTGGCATCATGATTACCCCCTTGCCGGGCGCGACGGATTTAAAACCGGGGTCTGCGACCCGTCCGTTCTTTGGGGTGAATACCGCACTGGTGGATAATCTGGGCAATTTGATTGAAGGTGCCGCCGATGGCAACTTGGTGATTATCGACAGTTGGCCAGCACAAAGCCGAACCGTTTACGGTGATCATCACAGATTCATTCAAACTTACTTCAAAACCTTCAAAGGCATGTATTGTACGGGTGATGGCGCCCGCCGTGATCACGATGGCTATTACTGGATTACTGGTCGTGTGGATGACGTGCTGAATGTCTCGGGTCATCGCATGGGAACGGCTGAAATCGAGAGTGCGATGGTCGCGCATAAAGACGTGGCTGAAGCCGCTGTGGTTGGCTTCCCGCACGATGTGAAAGGTCAGGGTATTTATGTTTATGTGACGCTGAACCAAGGCGCGGAAGCGTCAGAAGAACTTCGGGTGGAATTGAAAAAGTGGGTGCGTAAAACCATTGGCCCGATTGCGACACCAGATGTCATTCAATGGGCGCCGGGTTTACCGAAAACCCGCTCAGGTAAGATCATGCGTCGTATACTGCGTAAGATTGCCGCAGCTGAGTACGATGGTTTGGGCGATACTTCCACTTTGGCTGATCCAACAGTTGTGGATGATCTGATCGAGGAACACAAAGGGATTTCAGCAGCTTAGTGGTGGTTCTGGAAGATAAAAAACCGGGGCGCTGTCTCCGGTTTTTTGTGTCTAACCTCATGCCTGATACCACTCATGCTCCAAAACCAGGTCTTCCAGTTTGGAGGGCTTGCCGAAGTAATACCCTTGCAGGTAATCGCAGCCAATGCTGGTGAGGTAATTGGCGATCTCATCGGTTTCCACGCCTTCTGCCGTGACTTGCAGGTTTTGTGAATGACAGATACTGATCAGCGGAGCTAAGAGACTGCGTTTGCCTTCCAGCATGGATTTGTCGATGAAGGTTTTGTCCAGTTTGATCATCTTGGCCGGATATTCAATTAACTGTAACAGCGCAGTGTAACCTGTACCAAAGTCATCAATGGCGATATTGAAGCCTTGAGCGATTAACACTTTCAAGAGGATGTCGGTATGCTGGGTGTATTCTACATTGAGCGTTTCGGTCATCTCCAATTGCACTTGTTGAGGGGGGACCCGGTGTTTGTTAGCCAATACAATCAGGTCGACACTCATTTTGTTGGAACTCAGTTGCGCTGACGACAGATTGATGGAGAGTTTGAAATCTCGCCCCAGTCGCTCTTTTAGGGCAGCGTAAGACGCCAGTGCGGTATCCACTACCCAAAAGTCAATCTTTTCAAAGAGGCCGAAACTTTCCGATATGGGGATGAATTCATCCGGGCCGACAAACCCAAGTTTGGGGGAAATCCAGCGGATCAGGACTTCAAACCCTTCTATCTGGCGGCTTCGGGTGTTCACCAACGGCATGTACACCAGATGAAATTCGTCGTCCGGGTTTAGTGCCTTGAGTTCTTGCTCGATGTCTTTTAGACGACGGTTTTTGTTGGCGATCTCTTCAGAGTAAAAGGAAATCTGATTCTTTCCGCCGTTCTTTGCATGGTACATGGCGTTGTCGGCGTTATTGATCAACTGCGACAGGGTATGCCCGTCATCAGGGAATTTGGATAACCCGATACTGGCACTGACCGGAAAGGTGCCACGTTCAAAGTGATAGCCATCTTTAAACAACTTCAACACTTGGGTGGCTATATGCTCCGCCGGGCTGTTGTGGTGCTTGGCGGGTTCATGTTCTACCACGATGGTAAATTCATCACCGGCGACACGGCCAATGATCAACTGATGAATGGTTTTAAATTGTGGCAGGCTTTCATGATGGCAGAGGCGTTTAAGTCGACAGGCAACCGATTTGAGTAACGCATCCCCTGTGCCATGACCGAATCGGTCATTGACGAACTTGAAGTTGTCCAAGTCAATGTAAATGAACGACAGCTCCAAATCGTTCTGTTGGGCATGATTCAAGAGTTCATTGGTGCGTTCTGTGATGTAGCCGATGTTATGAAGTTTGGTGAGTGAATCCTGTTCCGATAGTTCCTTGGTTTTTTGATAGGCCAGAGCCAGGTCTCCATAGAGTTTGTTAAAGGCTCGTTCCAGGCGACCAATTTCGTTGGCGGGTTCAGAGATAATATCAATGTTACTTTTTTTATGACTCATTACCTGGCTTAACTCAGACTCCAGGTGGCTGATCGGCTGAGTGATATAGTGCTGCAGTAATAAATACAGGATCAATGAAGACGCGACAAAGAAGAGTATACCGATGAAAATCAGCCCGTGGCGTGTAGGCGTCATTTGTTGGTTCAGATAATCCATAGGTACATGTACATGCAGAGTCAGTTCGTCACTTAGCTTGGCTTCGGCATAGAGCTCGTGGCTGAAAAAGTGCTCGATACCCGCATGATTCTCGTGAGGGGAATGGATGGTCAGTTCATCGTCCGGGTGCAATTGATCCGCCAAATGGAAATCAACGCTGGCACCAAACTCGCTTTCGATGTTCTTTTTTAATTCAATGAATTTACTGGGAACCAGTGCAAAGGTCGCAAGAATACTTTTGTCTAACTGGGTTGGTGTTGGTTCCTGAAGCGTTACCCGGTCAATGGTTCTGGTAATCGCAATCAAACGTTGATGTTGTTGCGACTCCAGATGATGAACATAGTTGAGTTGTTTATTTTTCTGAAGCTCTTTCAGGCTGGAAACCAGTGCAGGGTCGAGTTCTGAAAAAGGGTCATTACTTAGTTCAAAAAAGAAGGTTTGAGGCAGTTCGGGAGTGTTCAGGTGAATGGCAAAACTGAGCAGATCCGTATCGTGCTGCTTAAAATTGCGTATGCTGGATTCTATGGCACTGCTGAGGGAAACATGTGAGAACTGGGAATTGTTATCCAGCGAGATGTGTTGCTGGAAATCACGACTTTCGGTTAATGCCATAAGGTAGCTTTCGGCAAAGGTAGTGTACTGGTCGTAGCTGGAGGTCAGCTCTGTAATTGCCAGATTTAACCGGTTTTGTTCCAGTTTATGTATGGTTTCTTCTGTCGATAGGTAGGCGATCACCGCAGCCAAACAAAAGCTGAGAAAAATGACCGGAAAGATAACCAATAACACCCGTTTACTGAGAGTCATGCAACTTAACCAATGAGCTGGTAATACGATTTCTTAGGTAAATGTTGGCGGTACTGAGGGTGGTGTATTGCTGACTTTTCTCCAGCACGGACTGAGGAGGGTACACGCTGGTATCCTTCTGGAATTCTTGTGATTGACGTGCTTTGGCTTCCGGTATTGGTGTTGCCACATAGACATCCTCCGAATTCATGGCTGCGTTTTCAGGGGTGTAAAGATGGTTTAAAAAACTCAATGCTGCGTCTTTACGTTGGCTGTTGGCCAGTATGGCTATGCAATCTATCCAGATGACAGACCCTTCTTTTAAGGTCGTGTACTGCCACACCTCGTCACCGGTTCGTTCATTGAGGGCGTATTGATCCCCGCTATAGGCCAAGGTTAAGTATAGTTTGTCGGAATCAGGGTGAGTGCCGACAAAGCTGATCGGGTACTCGAAGGTCAGTACGCTGCGCAGTATTTTTCTGATTTGAGCAAAAGCGTATTTCAGCTCTTTTTCATCCTGGGTGTTGATCGAATAGCCTGCCATCAGCAAGGGCGGCGCGAGAAGGTCGGTATAGTCTTCAAACAGGCCAATATGACCCACCAGTTCAGGAGCAGGACTCAACAGATCATTCCAGGAGGTCGGAGCGTTCGGTAACTTGTCTGTACGGTAAGCGACCCCCAAAGTGCCCCAAAGGTAGGGAATGGCGTAGTCCCCGCAACTGTTTTTCCAGCGTGGGTCTATCTTTGTTTGCGCTGGAAACTCAGAGACATCCGGCTTTGGCAGTAAAAAGCCCTCTTTCCCCAAACGAGTGGCAGCAACCTGATCAAGAATGGTCAGGTCGATATTTTTGCTTTTTTGGCTGGCAACGACAGTGTCGCGCTCTTCGTCGCTATCGAAATAGACTTGTGTCAAAGAATGGCCGGAACCTTGCTCCCATGAAGCCACCACCCTTTCAGACAGAAAATCTTCCCAGTTATATATCGTAAGCGACTCTGCCAGAGTGTTTCCCCAGCACATTAAACATAGGCACGTAAACAGGCACCGTTTCATACAACCACCTCAAACAGGGCTCGTTAGAATACTATAGGCGGTTTTCAGCAGGTGGCAGTCACAATGCTGGCTTTTATGTGTATTTTAAAGTCGCTCAAGAGGAGGAATTATGTGTTGCCATGACGAAATGAGGCTAACGGATAATAAAGCTGGCGTAGCAGGTGTGTTATGAGAAAGATAAGAAGGGGTTTAAAAGAGAAGGTGGAGAGCCCTTATCGGGCTCATAATAGGTTTTCTTTGCTCGCTTTTTATTTTTATTGTTGAGCGTCAGTCCTGAGTTTCTATTTTTATTTTTATTGGTGAAACCGAACTGATGTATTCTTGTTGTTCTTGTCTTAATAGATTGCTAACACTGTGCCAAAAATAAAAACTATATAAATAACAGTGTGTTATGTTTTTTGTGCAATGTGTGGAACAGACAGTTGTTACTTATGTTCCAGGGTTAGAACAGTGTGTTGTGTTACTTGGGTGGCAGAAAGGTAACACTTTTGGATCGTTACTTTGTTACCTGTCCCTTGCGCCACTCCGAGGGGGTAACACCAACCTCGCGTTTAAAAAGGCGAATAAAAAAGCTTACGTTTTCATAGCCGACCTCAAATGCGGCTTGCTTGACACTGAAGTTCCCAACCATCAAGAGTTTCTTGGCTTTATCCAGCCTGACGTGTTGTTGATATTGATTGATGGACAAGCCCGTCGCTTCTTTGAAGCGACGTTTGAGGTTTCGTTCGCTGAACCCAAAGGTGCCAGCCAATGATGTGATGGGCATGTTTGCTGAGAAGTGGGTTTCCAGAGCATCCTGAATTCTCATAATGGCTTCGTCTGTGTGGTTACGAGATCCGGGCAGCACAGGTGTTAGCTTAAGCGGATCAGAGACCAATAAATGGGTGGCACACAATTGAGTAAAGTGGTCACCTTTGATGGTGGAAATATAATCCAGTAAGGCATCGAAACAGCCGTTCAGGGTACTGGTAGTGTAAATCGTATTGATATGAAGAAACGTGCTGTGGGTGGTGAATGTACAATCCGGAAATTCGCGGCTTAAGTGCTTCACATAGGCCCAATGAGTGCACATTAGTGTATCAGCCATCAGACCTGTGGCAGCCAATAGGCCTGCTGAGGTAGTCATTGCGAGCACTGGTGTATCGTGAGTGAGTTGTGCTGCCAACCAATCAATCAATACTTTGGAACGCCATTGTCTAGCAGTCAATGCCGGTCCTTCCATCGGCGGAATAATGACGAGATCGTATCGGGTAATGCAATTGATCGATGCATCAGGAATTAATACCGAATTTCCGGCACAACGAATTTCCTGGGAGTGTTGAGCAAGCACCTCAATAGAAAAGCTGGGCTTCGACCCTGTTAACTGCTCGAGCAACGAGACTACTCTGAAGAAATCTTTGGCAGAGTGAACCCCCATCGCCCAGCAGCCTTGGTATGCCAGAATTGCTATCTTTTTCATTGCGTATTCTTCACGTTTATAAAATATGGCCTGATCAGACTATTCTTTTGCCCGATCAAAGATCGTCTCATGACAAGTCTGTTCTTACAATAGGTTTGATCAGAGTAGGACAAAACAGGTTTTTTAAATAAATGAAATCAATGCCTTATATAAATCAGGATCACTACGCTCAGTCACTTGGGGTAGTCTGTTTTGCAAGCAGCCAACTATTAGCAAGTTGTCGATTGGATATTAATGATCAACATCTCAATGGAGTTGGGACAGTTCATGGTGCAGTGATATATGCGCTGGCTGATATTGCGTTTGCGTGCGCTTGTAACGCAGGTGAACACTCTTTCATAGGTTTGCAAACGGAACTGAGATTTATGGGTAAAGTACAGGGCACCCAGCTATTAGCCCGCGCTGAGTTGGTATCCTCTTCTACCCGATTTCTGCATTACCAAGTGATAGTTACGGATGAACACGAGAACAAAGTTGCTTTATTTATTGCGACGGCGTATCGGATATCGACATAAACCGCTTACTCATCTTTCTTTCCTTTTTTCTGACGGGTGTTCTATGACTGAACTCATTGAAAAGCAACACTATCTGGCAACTACAAAGGGTCAAATCTACGTAAAGGAATGGCAGCCCGCTTCCACAACTGGCACTTTGGCTCCGATTGTTCTTTTTCATGATTCCTTGGGCTGTGTGGCTTTATGGCGAGATTTTCCTAAGCATTTGGCAATTGCCACTCAAAGAAGGATTATTGCCTATGACCGTTTGGGATATGGAAAATCCGACGCTTTTTCGGGGCAACTAGACAATCAGTTTGTGTTTGTAGAATCACAAGGAATATTCAGAGAGCTTTATGAAGGTTTGGCGTTGGATCAATTTATCGCATTGGGACACAGTGTTGGTGGTGGCATGGCTGCTTCGTGTGCGGCGGTCTATCCGGAAACGTGTCTCGGATTAGTCACCGTAGCAGCGCAAGCTATGGTGGAAGACAAGACAGTAGCTGGTGTTAACAAGGCCAAAGCACATTTTAGTGTGCCCGAACAATTTGCCCGGCTTGAAAAGTTTCACGGCAGCAAAGCGAGATGGGTATTGGATGCTTGGACGGAGACTTGGCTTTCGGTGCAGTTTCGAGATTGGTCATTATCACGCGTGCTTTCTCAAATTTCGTGCCCTGTATTGGCCATTCATGGTGAGCAAGATGAGTATGGTACGCGCCGACATCCCGAGCTAATTACAGAGCAAGTTGTCGGGAAGGCGACTTTGGCTTTAATTCCGGACTGTGGTCACGTTCCTCATCGTGAACAGCCCGCGTTTTTCATGGATTGGCTGATGCGCAAAGTGATGGTCAAGCCGCCGGAATACACGCTGTGGCCGCCAGCCCTCCGTCTGTTCTATCGCTTTTTATCGGAAAAGGGTTATCTCGACCACAACCTGGAGCC
>JBFHTA010000158.1:0-8965 GCA_041590855.1 Pseudomonadales bacterium | reverse complement strand
CGTATTTACCAGGTGCACCGGTGAATACCTCAGCAACGAAGAATGGTTGAGATAGGAAACGCTGGATCTTACGAGCACGAGATACAGTTTGCTTATCTTCTTCAGAAAGCTCATCCATACCCAAGATCGCGATGATGTCTTTCAGTTCTTTATAACGCTGAAGAACTGACTGAACACCACGTGCAATTTCATAATGCTCTTGACCAACTACTAGTGGGTCCAACTGACGAGACGTTGAATCCAGTGGGTCAATCGCAGGATAAATACCAAGCTCAGCAATTTGACGAGACAATACAACGGTCGCGTCCAAGTGAGCAAAGGTGGTCGCTGGAGACGGGTCAGTCAAGTCATCCGCAGGTACGTATACAGCCTGGATAGAAGTAATAGAACCTTCTTTCGTAGACGTAATACGCTCCTGAAGTACACCCATTTCCTCTGCAAGTGTAGGCTGATAACCTACCGCAGAAGGCATACGACCTAGAAGTGCTGATACCTCAGTACCTGCAAGCGTGTAACGATAGATGTTGTCAACGAACAATAGTACGTCACGACCTTCGTCACGGAACTTCTCAGCCATAGTCAGACCAGTCAAAGCAACACGTAGACGGTTACCTGGTGGCTCATTCATCTGACCGTATACCAACGCAACCTTGTCGATTACGTTAGAGTCAGTCATTTCGTGGTAGAAGTCGTTACCCTCACGAGTACGCTCACCAACACCAGCAAATACTGAGTAACCTGAGTGCTCGATCGCGATGTTACGGATCAGCTCCATCATGTTTACAGTTTTACCTACACCAGCACCACCGAACAGACCAACTTTACCACCCTTAGCGAATGGGCAAACCAAGTCAATTACTTTAATACCAGTTTCAAGTAGCTCGTTAGAAGCTGCTTGCTCTTCATAAGAAGGCGCTTTACGGTGAATTGCTGAACGCTCTTTCTCACCGATAGGACCTTTCTCATCGATTGGGTCACCCAGAACGTCCATGATACGACCTAGAGTTTCTACACCCACAGGTACTTCAATTGGAGCTCCAGTGTTTTCAACGTCAAGACCACGAGATAGACCTTCTGTTGAACCCATTGCAATGGTACGAACGATGCCGTCGCCCAATTGCTGCTGAACTTCAAGCGTAGTTTCTTTGCCTACAACTTTCAGCGCGTCGTACACTCTAGGTACATTGTCGCGTGGAAATTCCACGTCGATGACGGCGCCGATAATCTGTACGATACGTCCGCTCATATTGGTTCCTCATTAACCAAATATATTCGTTTACAATCGCCAAGCGTATGAATGATCACCTTGATCATTATACCGCTGCAGCACCACCCACAATTTCTGATAACTCTTGGGTAATCGCTGCCTGACGTGCTTTGTTATAAAGAAGCTCAAGCTCCTTAATAAACTGACCTGCGTTGTCGGTTGCGTTTTTCATTGACATCATACGAGCAGCTTGTTCACTCGCATTATTCTCAACAACAGCCTGGTACACCTGAGACTCAACAAAGCGCTGAAGTAACTTCTCAAGAAGTTCTTTTGCTTCAGGCTCATAAATGTAATCCCAGTTGTGAGCACGTTCAGTCGTTTCTTCTGCCTTTGGCAAAGGAAGCAACTGAGAAACCGTTGGCTTCTGAGTCATACTGTTCACAAAGGTGTTGAATGACACATAAAGACGGTCAATTTCGCCAGCTGCATACGCATCCAGCATCACCTTAACGGCACCAACCAATTGATCAATGGATGGAGTATCACCCAATTGATTAACAGAGCCGTCAATCTTCATGCCCAAACCACGGAAAAAACTTTGCGCTTTTGTACCGATAGTACAAAGGCTCACTTCCGCACCTTGGTCAACCCACTGTTTCATATCGTTCGTCACTTTACGAAACAGGTTAGAGTTTAAGCCACCACACAAACCGCGATCAGAACTGACAATAATATAGCCAACTCGCTTGACCTCACGCTCTTGCATAAAAGCGTGTTTGTACTCTGGACTGGATTCCGCAACGTGACCAATCACTGAACGCATACGGTCAGAGAAAGGACGGCTGGAAGCCATTCTGTCCTGAGCTTTACGCATTTTACTAGTCGCAACCATCTGCATTGCGTTAGTAATTTTCTGCGTGCTCTTAACACTACCTATTTGCGTGCGAATCTCTTTTCCGATTGCCATGATGTCACTGCCTTTTAACGTTGATCCAGGCTACTCACAACACTCAGTAATGATGTGCTCACCGCCTCGGCGATGAGCCTCATTGATTACCAAGTTTGAGTAGCTTTGAACTTCTCGATAGCTTCTTTCAGACCAGCAGCGATGTCATTGTTGTAATCGCCTTTCTCATTGATCTGAGCCATCAAAGTTGCGTGTTCTGCATTTACGTAGCTCAAAAGAGCTGCTTCAAATGCTACAACTTTATTTACTTCAACGTCTTCGAGGTAACCCTCGTTGGCAGCGAATAGGCTCACAGCCATTTCCGCAACGCTTAGTGGCGCATATTGTTTCTGCTTCATAAGTTCAGTAACACGCTGACCGTGCTCTAGCTGCTTACGAGTTGCTTCGTCCAGGTCAGATGCGAACTGAGCAAACGCTGCCAATTCACGATACTGAGCCAATGCAAGACGAACACCACCACCCAACTTCTTAATTACTTTAGTCTGAGCCGCACCACCTACACGTGATACAGAAAGACCGGCGTTGATCGCTGGACGGATACCTGAGTTAAACAGGTTAGTTTCCAGGAAGATCTGACCGTCAGTAATAGAAATTACGTTAGTTGGTACGAAAGCAGATACGTCACCACCTTGGGTTTCAATGATCGGCAATGCCGTCAAAGAACCTGTTTGACCTTTAACTTCACCGTTAGTGAATTTTTCTACGTAGTCCGCGTTTACACGAGACGCACGCTCAAGTAGACGAGAGTGAAGGTAGAAAACGTCACCTGGGTATGCTTCACGACCTGGTGGACGACGAAGAAGTAGAGAGATCTGACGATATGCCCAAGCTTGCTTGGTCAAGTCATCGTATACGATCAAACCGTCTTCACCACGGTCACGGAAGTATTCACCCATTGCACAACCAGCGTATGGAGCAAGGAACTGCATAGATGCTGGATCAGATGCAGAAGCTACAACGATGATGGTGTGATCCATCGCACCGTGCTCTTCCAGCTTACGTACAACGTTAGCGATAGAAGATTGCTTCTGACCTACGGCAACGTAGATACACTTAACGCCAGTACCTTTCTGGTTGATGATGGCATCAATTGCGATCGCAGTTTTACCAGTCTGACGGTCACCAATGATCAACTCACGCTGACCACGACCTACTGGTACCATTGCGTCGATTGATTTAAGACCTGTTTGAACAGGCTCATCAACAGACTGACGAGCAATAACGCCAGGAGCTACTTTCTCTACTGGTGCCATTGTTGGGTTTTCGATAGGACCTTTACCGTCCAATGGGTTACCAAGTGCGTCAACAACGCGACCTAGTAGACCTTCACCTGTTGGTACTTCAAGAATACGGCCAGTACATTTTGCTTTCTGACCTTCTTGTAGACCTAGGTAGTCACCCAAAACGATTGCACCTACAGAATCACGCTCCAAGTTAAGCGCCATACCGTAGATACCACCGTCAAATTCAATCATTTCACCGTACATCACGTCCGCTAGGCCGTGAATACGTACGATACCGTCAGATACGCTGACGATTGTGCCCTCATTACGGGCTTCAGAAGAAACATCCAAACTTTCGATGCGCTTCTTGATAATATCGCTGATCTCTGATGGATTCAGTTGCTGCATGCTTTTATCCTCAATGCTCAAAGGCAACTTAGGAATTGATCGCTTCGGCCAACTTCTTGAGTCGTCCAGCCACTGAGCCGTCAATCACCATATCGCCTGAACGAATGACAACACCGCCAATCAATGATTTGTCAGTTTCACCAGAAACATGAATTTCACGATTGAACTTCTGACTCAATGCTTGCGCCAGTTTTTGTTGTTCCTCATTCGCCAGATCAAACGCTGATGTAATTTCTACATCAATGGACTGTTCTTGATCGGCTTTCAATTTGTCAAACAAAGCTGAAATGTCTGGCAATAGAGCCAAACGATGGTTTGCGGATAATACAGACAAGAAGTTTTTCAAACCGTCTGTGATGTTATCTCCACAAATATCAATAATCAGATTTGCTTTCTCGTCGGCAGTCAGTTGCGGTGCCGATAAAACGCGAGCTGCGTCTTCGTCTGCTACTACCTGGGCGCTTACACCCAAGCCCGCTGACCACTGATCTAATTGGCTGTTCTCAAGAGCAAACTTAAAAGCTGCTTTTGCGTACGGCCGCGCTAGTGTGGTTAATTCAGCCATTGATCAACCTCTGCTTATAGCTCCGACGCAAGTTTGTCGAGCAGCTCTTTATGTGCACTTTCATCGACGGAGCGCTCAAGAATCTGTGCTGCACCAGCTACTGCCAATGCTGCGACTTGTGAACGTAGTGCTTCTTTCGCACGGTTCACTTCCTGCTCAATCTCAGCTTCAGCACCCGCTTTGATACGGTCACCTTCCGCTTGAGCAGCTTCTTTCGCTTCTTCAATGATTTGATTTGCACGCTTGTTGGCTTGCTCGATTAGTTTTGCAGCTTCTTCTTTGCCTTCACGTAACTGTTGCCCTGCTTTTTCTTGAGCAAGCTCCAGATCACGTTCAGCGCGATTTGCTGCATCCAAACCATCAGCAATTTTCTTCTGACGCTCTTGAAGGGCAGCCATCAAAGGTGGCCACACATACTTCATGCAGAACCAGACAAAAACCGCAAACGCGATAGTTTGGCCAATCAGTGTCAAGTTAATGTTCACGCCAACACCCCTAATACAGTGAATTTATTTTCGGTAACCAAAAATTTCGGGTAAACCAAAAATTAATTAAGCTACTGCGAAGATTAGGTACATTGCGATACCAACACCGATCATAGGAACCGCGTCCAATAGACCAGCCATTAGGAACATCTTACCTTGAAGCATTGGAGCCAACTCAGGTTGACGCGCAGTACCTTCAAGTAGACGACCGCCTAGCAAACCAAAACCGATTGCAGTACCTAGTGCACCTAGACCGATCAACAATGCGCTTGCGATATAGATCAAACCTGCATCCATTTTCTTCTCCTAAATTTAAAGGTTAGTTAAGTTAAAGTTTAAGGTTTTTAATTAATGGTCTTCATGCGCCTGGCTTAAGTACACCACGGTAAGAACCATGAAGATGTAAGCCTGAAGCGTGATTACCAGAATATGGAAAATAGCCCATCCCAATTGCAATACACCACCCAGTGCACCTAGAGCCCAGCCAGCGCTGTACAGTAGAGCAATCAAGATGAAGATCATCTCACCGGCATACATGTTTCCAAACAAACGAAGGCCAAGTGAAATAGGTTTTGCAATTAGGTTTACAAGCTCAAGCACCAAGTTGAACGGAATCATAACCGGGTGATTGAATGGGTGTAGGCCAAGCTCTTTAGAGAAGCCGCCAATCCCTTTGATTTTGATGCTGTAGTAAATGATCAGGGCAAAGATGCCTAGTGCCATACCCAGCGTGATGTTCGGGTCAGTTGTTGGTACAACTTTCATGAAATGGATGCCAAGCAGAGTGCTTACATGCGGAATCCAGTCCACCGGAATAAGGTCCATAAGGTTCATTAAGAACACCCATACGAAGATCGTCAAAGACAACGGAGCGATCAATGGGTTACGGCCATGGAATGAGCCTTTTACCGTGTCATCGATGAATTCAAGAATCATCTCAGCAAAGTTCTGGAAGCCGGTAGGAACACCAGTTTCAGCTTTCTTTGCAACGCTACGGAATAAGAAAAGGAAAAGAACACCCAATGTTAATGTCCAGAACATGGAATCAACATGAATCGCCCAAAAGCCCATATCGGAAGCTTCTTGAGCAGTGTGAGCAAAGCCCCAAGTACCATCTGCTTTTTGACCGTAGGTCAGGTTTTGCAAGTGGTGTCGGATATACTCGGTAGAGGTTAATGCGTCTCCGGCCATAGTTTCTCTCAACGTCCTAAAGGTTAGTAGTTATCAAAACTTTACATACAAAGGCGCCATGATGTTGCTCATCATGGCTGCCACAAAGGTTACAAACACGGCAATCAGGTCGGCTTGAGGAAAACTCTTAAACAGCAAGCCAAACAATGAAGCGGATAATACCATCTTCCATGTTTCACCTTTGTAAAAAGACCTAACAGCATTCGCCGCTTGACTGGCTCCTGTATATTGCCAGGCCTTTCTTACAAAATACGCATTAGGAATCGTATATATCATTCCACCACACAATGCAGACAATGCAGACAATGCTGCGTTTTCGTGTTTAAAAACCAAAAATAAACCTGCCATCAAGCAGGTTACAACACATTGAACCAAGAGAATTCGGACCACTTTCGGGGCAGGAATGGTTGACTGCATACTGCCTAAATCCTCTACCAATCCATACAATTTCTTGATTCAAAAACACGAAAACAGGCGACCGATTCCGGTACCCCTGATTTTGGGTTCGCAAAGTATATTGATATTGCCAGGTGGGTTCAACAACTGTGGGAAAAAATGTAGCAGAATTTTGTATATTTAATATACAAACACAAGATGTAGGGAGTAAACGGCCGTTTACCCCACTATAGTCAGGCATTTCGCACGCTGTGCAGTTTCAAAATCGCCCAACAAGATTACTTTAAGTGACTCAAAATACCATCAAGTTCGTCAAGATTTGAATAACTGATGGTCAGTTTGCCTTTACCTTTATCACTGTGACTGATCTTCACCGGGGAACCCAGACGTTTCGCCAGCGTTTCTTCGAGGCGGGTGATGTCCGGATCGATGCGTTTGTTTGAAGCAGGTTTATCCGCTTCACCATTCAACAACTTTTTGACCAGTGCCTCTGTTTGGCGCACCGTCAGGCTATCCGCCACAACTTTTCGAGCCAATTCTACCTGTTGGACTGATTCTAATGATAACAGGGCTCTTGCATGCCCCATATCGAGATCCCCCCGTTCCAACAAGGTTTTTACTTCGTCTTCCAGATTCATTAACCGCAACAAGTTAGTGACTGCTGTACGGGATTTACCGACGGCATCCGCCACTTCTTGCTGGGTCAGTTCAAACTCTTCCTGCAACCGGGAAAGTGCTCTGGCTTCTTCAATGGGATTGAGATCTTCTCGTTGAATATTCTCAATCAACGCCATGGCGATGGCGGCTTCGTCGGCCACTTCACGAATAATCGCGGGTACTTTTTCAAGTCCCGCCATTTGAGCAGCACGCCAGCGACGCTCCCCCGCGATGATTTCATAGCGATTGGCTTTAATCGGACGAATCACGATCGGTTGCATTACGCCTTGTGCTTTGATGGAGGCAGCCAACTCTTCCAGAGAAGCCGGGTCTATTTCGATACGGGGCTGATACTTACCACGCTGGACAAATTCTACTGGCACGTCGGATAGGGTTCCGTCCTGAGAATTTGAATTGGCTGAAGTTTGCTCTGCCGTCGCCGTTGCTTTTGGCGCTGTCGCCCCCAGCAATGCATCCAATCCCCGACCTAATCCACGTTTTTTCGCTGCCATTGTTTCTTTTTACACCTTTAACTTGCGTCAGTCCCTGATAGACATGCCACCCTTAAGCGGGTACCAGCGCGTCTCTTTCTTGCTTGGTTTTACGATTCACTTCACCGGCCAACGCCAAATAGGCTTTTGCGCCTTTGGAGTTACGATCATACATGATCACAGGTAAACCATGACTCGGCGCTTCGGCCAACCGAACATTTCGGGGAATCACTGTGGTATATACCTTACCATCAAAAAACTCCATCAGTTGCTCGGACACGTCTTTGGTTAAGCTGCTGCGAGGATCAAACATAGTGCGAATGATGCCTTCCACTTTCAAGGCCGGATTCACACGCTCTGAAATCTGGTTAATGGTACTCATCAAAGCACTGAGTCCTTCCAACGCATAATATTCACACTGCATCGGAATAACCACGCCACTTGCGGCGGTCAATGCATTCACCGTCAACATGTTCAGCGACGGAGGACAATCAATCAGTACGTAATCATAGAGTTCCCGTACGTCATTTAAGGTATTGCGTAAGCGAAGCTCTTTGAAGTCGGTATCGAGCAATTCCACTTCTGCCGCCGTCAAATCCCCGTTGGCCGGAATCAAATCGTACCCGGCCGGAGTTTGTTTCTTGATGATGTCATAGATATGCGCATTTCCCACCAACAAATCATAGACCGACAGATCAAGATCGTGTTTGTCCACACCGCTGCCCATGGTTGCATTTCCCTGTGGGTCCAGGTCAATGACCAGTACTTTACGCTTAGTGGCGGTTAACGATGCCCCTAGGTTTACACAGGTCGTCGTTTTACCCACGCCGCCTTTCTGGTTTGTTACCGCAATAATTTTTGCCACAATCAGATTCCTTAAACGAGGGTTCTTATTGCATCCAAGTCAGAGCATAATTCATTAGGAAAAGCATTCTCTATGCCACATTTGTCCGTTACCTTTCGGGCGGACTGGTGACGATCAATGTTGATCGGAAAGAATGATCAAGTGACGCTCGGCGTTCAGATTCGGGACATCCAGAGGAATAATCTGCTCCACCTTTGCCCATTCAGGCAAGTCAGCTATTTCGTCTTCCGGGATTACCCCTTTCATGGCGACAAAATGGCCGTCCTCAGCGAGCGTGTCACGAGCCAGTGTAACCATATCTGATAAGGATGCAAAGGCTCTTGAAGTGACGATCTGGAATCTTTTATCGGTTTTCTGATCGGCTATGGCGTCCTCAACCCGACCATGAATCACGGTCACGTTATCCAAACCGAGACTGACCTTCGCCTGAGTTAGAAATCGGGTCTTTTTACCGTTGCTGTCCAGCAAGGTAAGATCGAGATCCGGACGGGTAATGGCTAATGGAAT
>JBFHTA010000157.1:0-8979 GCA_041590855.1 Pseudomonadales bacterium | reverse complement strand
GAGGCACCTCCGATTGATCCTCCGCCCTTTGACTATGATGAACCCGCGTCAAAGGGAAGTGACCAATTAAAAAAGCCTGAGATTGAAGCATCCACTGAGCCTTCGGCCTCGGTGGCTGGGTTGCGTGGCGAGCCAGTTCAGTCCGACCACTATCGTGGCGAACCTGTTCAGGCCGAAACCACTCAGTCGGAACCAGTTCAGTCGGAATCTATTCAATCCGATTCAGCTCAATCAATGAAATCGGAGAGTGTTGAGCCGCAACCAGATGCATTAGCGCCAGCGTTTCAGGCAGACAATGGGGCAGTAGCCCAGAATGTTCAGCCGGAGCCTATGCCATATGACGATGAGCAGCTCTATCCTGAAACGATGAACAATGATGGGATGTCTGCCTTTGAGGCCTTGGTTGAGCCGGCAGATATTTCATCGCACTTGTCCGATATTCAACAGACACTATCGAGCAGTACCGGTTTTGCACCGCCAGAAGCTGTTTCAGATGATCATTCTTCAGGGGCGTCCGGGGTAAATACGGCGCAGGATCAAACGGCTGACAGTGAAAGCCCTGAAGACAATACGCCTGTTGACGAAAGCAGCGATTGGTTGCTGATTGAACGTCGTTTGAAGCTGGATAAATTCTCGGCTAACCTGGCGGCGAATATGGTGCCGGTGGAACGAGGAGAAGAACATTGGCACTTCATCCTGACTCAGGATATGGAAACCTTCCTGAATAACGAGCGAAGGGACAATCTAGCCAATGCGCTGTCTGAAGTGCTTGGGAAAGCGCTTAAGATCACTGTTGAACCCGGCAGTTTACCGTCGGAATCGCCAGCGGAATACCGAATCCGTAAGAAAGCAGAACGCTTACAGCTCGCCATTACAACGTTCCATGAAGACAAGCATGTGGTTTTCTGGAAAACAAAATTTGGCGGGCAAGTGCTGGAAGACACTGTGGTTCCTATCGACTGATCGGAAACTCACAGGGAATGACCAGCCAATGGGTTGTATATGAAGGATATGGACCCATAATTAATGTTATTAGTAAGTGAACGGCCCTTCTGTAGGGTCTGAGTTACGAATCAAATTGAAGAAAGGTTAGTGATTATGATGAAAGGTGGTATGGGAAATCTCATGAAGCAAGCTCAAAAAATGCAAGAGCAGCTTCAAAAAGCCCAGGAAGAGATTGCCAACGCAGAAGTAACAGGTGAAGCGGGTGCTGGCATGGTTAAGTTGGTAATGAATGGCCGCCACGATGTGAAATCAGTAACCATTGATCCAAGCCTGATTGCCGATGAAGACGACCGTGAGATGATCGAAGATTTGGTTGCAGCGGCTGTCAATGATGCGGTTCGCCGTATTGAGCAGAATAGCCAGGACAAAATGGGTGGCCTGACTGCAGGTATGGGTATGCCGCCTGGGTTCAAAATGCCGTTCTAAATTTTTGATGGCCATTGGTGATAATTTCGGTTATCCCTTTTGCATAAAATAGACTGCGATGATCGACGTTAATCATGAGGTCGGTGGTCGCCGTCTATTTTTGTGTTTATTGGCCGCTAATTTGGGTTAGTTCATCCGTATGAGATCTGGCAGTTCATGAGTAGTTCTCTTCTAAATACTTTGATAGAGCGCTTGCGAGTGCTTCCTACTGTTGGACCGAGATCGGCCCGGCGCATGGCGCTGCATCTGCTTCAGTCGGATCGGGCTGGCGGCGTTAAATTGTCCCAGGCCTTGTTTGAGGCGATGGAAAAAATTAATAACTGTCAGCAATGCCATAACTTCACCGAACAAGCCTTATGTGATATTTGCTCGAATGAGCAACGAGATCACACCCGTTTGTGTGTCGTTGAGAATCCGGCAGATGTTGATTTGATCGAACTGGCGGCCGAGTATGACGGTTATTACTTTGTTCTGATGGGGCGGCTATCTCCGCTGGATGGAATTGGCCCTGATGAGCTAGGCGTAGAAAAGCTATTTCAATTGATTCGCAGCAGAGATGTGAGTGAAGTCATTTTGGCGACCAGTACTTCGGTTGAAGGCGATGCCACGGCTTATTACATCTCAGATCAGTTAATAAACGATGATGTTAAAGTCACTCGTTTATTGAGTGGTATCCCCGCCAGTGGAGAGCTAGAAGCCATTTCCGGCAGTGCCTTAAAGCAGGCATTTAACCTTCGGCAAGAGTTTTCAGGACGTTAACGCGCTTTCAAATTGTTAACTAAATGGGTCGCTGTCTTCTTTAAATTGGCCATTACCGCCTTGGTGGCTTGAACAAAATTCAGGAATTTGAGCAACATTATGGAATCAACGAACATCGCCGGTCATCCCGTACATTTTGTTTCTGGCAACGAGCAATTACAGCAGTTGGTAGACCAATGGATGAATTTGCCTTGGGTGGCACTGGATACAGAGTTTGTTCGTCGCGACACCTATCGTGCGATTCCTGCGTTGATTCAGATTTTTGATGGTCAGGATGTTTGGTTAATTGATCCTGAATCCGCTTTGGATCTCACCATTATGGCCGATTTCATGGTGTCGGATTGCATTAAGGTGCTCCATAGTGCTGCCGAAGATTTAGGCGTACTGTTTCGTGCAACGGGTGCTTGGTTAAAAAATCTGTGCGACACCCAGTTAGCTTTGGCCTTGTTGAATCAGGGGCAAACAGTGGGTTATCAGAAGATGATCTCCAGCCTGTTGGAAGTGGAATTAAACAAGGATGAAACAAAATCCGACTGGCTGCTTCGACCGCTCAGTGATCAACAGATACAATACGCAGCCGAAGACGTGATTTATCTGGCGCAAGCCTGGGAGATTCTGGAAGCCCAGTTGCTTGAGCTGAATCGTTTAGGCTGGTTAAAGGAAGACTCCCTTGATCTTGTGAACCGATCCCGAGCCTTATATGAAATGGAAGGCGATATGGCCTTCCATCGGGTGAAAGGAACCGGACGACTCAACAGTCGGGCGCTTGCTGTGGTAAGAGCGTTGGCTATCTGGCGAGAACGGCTAGCGGCGGAAAAAGACATTCCGAAGGGACGCATTCTGGCGGATGCCCAGATTGTTGAAATTGCATTGAGAAAGGCAACCAATCGCGTGGTGTTGGATCAGTTAGCCGTTCCGAAAGGCATTATCCGCAATTACGGTGTGTTGATTGGTGAGTTAGTGAAAGGGGCGATGGCCTTGGATGAGTCTCAGTTGCCGGAACGCTACCAATTACTGCCGAAAGAGGCTAAAAGCTGGTTAGAAGCTCTGTATAAGCCTGTTAAGCAAGTGGCTGCTGAACTGAACATTGATCCGGCGGTGATCTGCCGGAAAAAGCAATTTCAATATCTGGTGAATAAGGCGTTTCGCTATCAGGAATTGGTCGATTGGCCTGAGGACATCAGTGGTTGGCGACGTGAGTTGATCGAGTGCCAAGTGATGGATGTCTTAAAAGAATTAATGGCCCAAAACGTTGGGTCTAACTAGCTTAATAGGCACGAAAGTTCGTGCTATGACAATGAATTTTGAGTTGAAGTTATGAAAATCTGTTCCATTTATAAAAGTCCGAAGCGTGATGAAATGTACCTTTATGTTGAAAAGCTGAAAGGGATTCGTGACTTACCGGATGCTTTGATTGAGGTGTTTGGTAAGCCTATTCATGTGATGGATATGCCTTTGAAAGCGGACTCTACACTTTCACGTGCAGAAGCGCCTAAAGTGTTGGAAGACATTGAAGAAAAAGGCTATTACCTTCAAATGCCGCCGCCGAAAGAAGACTATTTGTTGGATTTATACGATCCGAATCAGGCGGATTAACAGGTGATCGAAATGTCTGAGCAGCCCTTTTGGCAAACCTTATCTCTCAAGGAAATGTCCCGGGAACAATGGGAAAGCCTGTGTGATAACTGTGGTCGTTGTTGTCTCAACAAGTTGGAGGACGAAGACACCGGAGAGGTAGTCTATACCAATGTGGTGTGCCGCATGTACGATATGAAAGCCTGCCAATGCAGTGATTATTCACATCGTACCCAAAACGTGGAAGGCTGTTTGAAGTTGACTCCTGACTTCATTCCTGTCGATTGGTTGCCATCCACTTGTGCTTACCGACTATTGGAAGAAGGTAAATCCTTGCCAGATTGGCATCCGTTAGTCAGTGGCAAAAAGGCAACGCTTGCCGCTGCAGGTATGTCGCTAAAAGGCAAAGTATTGCCAGAAGACTGGATTGAAGAAGACGAGCTGGAAGAGCACATCATTACGTGGGTGAGTTAAAAAGCGCTAGTTTCTTAGCAAGACAAGGCTTTGGCGCTCAATCGGGTGCTTATGAAAACCCGCCTGCTCTAATGATTTATGATTGAACTTATGGACCCTCTTAGGTGAATTATGGAAAACCTGGTTACCCAAATTGCTAACGCCGACTCCTTTGCTTCCGGGGCTTGGATGCTCTTTTGGTTCAGTGGTTTAGGGATGGTTGTAGCCTCTTGGATACTGATTCGAAAGTTTAAAAGTTTTGCCTTGAAGACTGTACTGATGGCCTTGGTGCTGTTTCTTTGTTTCTCTCTGGCGGAAATTGAGTTTGAGTCTGGTACGGTGCTTTGGATTCCTGCAATACCGTTTTTTGGCGTGGACTTTGCTTTTGAAGGTAGAAAGTACTTTGATCAGTTAGTACCGTATCTGGCGTTGTCGGGCCTGGTGTCTTTGTTGGTATCTCTGATCTTGGGCAGTGTGGGCAGAGTGTTGTTCAAGGGGCGGACTAAAGAATCCGTCCAGCCAACGGCTCCCTCGCCGGATGCGTCTGGTAAATAACCCAAATAGGCTGTGTTTTTTAGTTTTTTGTAATCTTATGTCTTAGGGGTATGGTTTAGCATGTTAAAAATGCTATAACTGTATAACTAAAAAATCAGTGAATGAATTCAATAGCTTGGCAGAGATCTCTGTTGATATTTCGCGAATAACCGCGACTGATTAAAATAAAAAACTGGTTGGAACCATGACATACCATATCATTATTCTCGTATTCGTAATGCTGTTGGCAGGCGTATTTGGCGGTTTGATTAACTACTATCTTTATAGCCACAGTAATCCTGATAAACAGACGCTGCCACGTTGTCTGGTCGTTGCGGTCGGTGCGGCGTTTCTTGTACCTGTCATTCTGGATGCGCTGAACAGCGAGATTATTCTGGAAAGTCAGGGAGACCCTTCCAAGTTGTTAATTTTCACCGGCTTTTGTTTGATTGCCGGTTTGGCATCCCGCTTTTTCGTACAAACCACTTCAGATCGTATTTTGAGTGAAGCAAAGTACGCTAAAGAACGATCTGAATTGCTTCAACATGATTTAAAAATCATTCAGAAAGAGCTTTTGCCGCTGATTGACACTGAAACCGAACACGACCTTGATCCTGAAGATCTTAAAGCAAACCTGGATATCGAAGAAGAGTTGGATGTGGCTTCAACCAAAGCCTTGAAAATTCTGGGCAGTGGCCGATTCATTTTCCGTTCCATCCAAGGGTTGTGTCGGGAAGCTAACACCGATGAAAGTTCTATGGAAAAAACTTTGAATGTCTTAGTGAGTAAGAATCTTGCAGGATCGGTAAACGGCAAAAAAGGCGTCCGTTGGCATATAACCGAGCGGGGCCGAAATGTGTTGGATTCCATTGCCTGATTGAGATGGCCGATTATGCTTAAAGATCGAGTAAACACTGAAGGATATCTGCTAATTCGATCTTTTTTCTGAAAAACCTTTCCGAAAAACTACGGAAAGGTTTTTTTTTGCCGATAACCTAAGAAATATTTTTTAAAGTTTTCTTAACGTTGTAAACATGAACTTAAATCTTAAGTAGGGGCTTGAGTCGGTGGCTACTTAAGTTAACTACTTTGTTCGTGGGTAAGATAGGGAGATTACATGCGCTCGATTTTTCAACACCTGATTCTTTTATCGTTTGTATTGTTTAGCGGGTTATCCGTTGCAGACAATCATACAGCGGGTGAGCAACCGAATCCTCCTACCGATACGATGGCAGCTGGGGCAGCCTCTTCTTCTCAAAAATTACCGCCGGATATCCGTACCATTATTGATATTTCCGGCAGTATGAAGAAAACCGATCCGAATAACTTGCGTGCTCCGGCGATGCGCTTGCTGGTGGATTTATTACCAAAAGACAGTAAATCCGGTGTATGGACCTTTGGCCAATACGTCAACATGCTGGTGAAACACAGAGCCATTGATGATGCCTGGAAAGAGGAAGCCAAACAAAAATCGAATGATATTTCTTCGGTGGGCTTGTTCACCAATATTGGTGATGCCATCAATACTGCCGGTTACGATCTGGACCGTTTGAAGCCTGAATACGACCCCTTCTTTATTCTGTTAACCGACGGCATGGTTGATGTAGATAAAGACCCTGAAGTGAACAAGAAAGAGCAAGAGCGCATTCTTAAAGAGCTGGTGCCTAAATTTGCAGAGGCCGGGGTAAAGCTGCATACCATCGCATTGTCTGATAAGGCCGATCAGGACTTCCTGCAACAGCTGTCATTGAGCACAGGTGGCATGAGTACTGTAGCCAAGGACTCTGATGAGTTACTGAAAGCCTTTGTACGACTGTTTGACCAATCGGTGCCCAGTGAAGAAGTGCCTTTGGAAGACAACAAATTCCTGATCGATTCAAGCATTGAAGAATTTACGGCACTGATATTCAGAAAAGAGGGCAGCGATGCGACCCAGCTTGTTGCTCCGGACGAATCCATTATTAATGCCAATACTGATGATCCGGATGTGACCTGGCATTCAGATGCAAAGTACGATTTGGTAACGGTGAAACGCCCCTATGAAGGAGAGTGGAGCCTGCAGGCGGAAGCTGACCCGGACAACCGGGTTACTGTGGTTTCAGACCTTACTTTACAGCTTGAGGAAATCCCGCCAACCATTTTTTCTGGCGAAGAAATAAATGTACACGCCTGGTTTGATTCGGCGGATGGTCAGGTTAAGGAAGCGGAATTCCTTTCTTTATTAGATGGCACATTACAGCTAACCAACGATGCCGGGAAGAGTATTCAGAAAGAGATAGCCGTTCAGACAGAAGGCGAATACCAACACTCCTTTTTTGAGAAAATCCGCAACCTGAGACGTCCAGGCAACTTTGAAATCAGTGTGTTGGTGGATGGTAAAACCTTCAAGCGTCAACGTTCCCATCGAGTTGAAGTATTAGAACCCTTCGCGTATGACGTGGCTTACGATGGTATCGGAGATGACTCTTTCGGAGTTGTCTCTGCGATTCCCTTGTTAGAGGGGCTAGATCTTGAGAAAACTCAGGTTATTGCCCAGGTAAAAGCTCCGGACGATTCTAGCCTGATCGCGTCGGCCGAACTTCAATTAGCACAAGAGGGTCCGCGTTGGGTGGTACAGGTTGTGCCTACCAAAGGCGAAGGCGTTTATCGGGTAGCTTTGGACTTACGACTGTTTTTGGAAACAGGTAAAGAGTTCCGCATCAAGCCTAAACCGTTTGAACTGACCTTGCCTCACTTTCCGGAAGGGTATATTGAGCCCGAGCCACAGCCTGACCCAACCGATACGATTAAGCCGGTGATCGAAGAAAAAACGATGTCTATGCCGGAAGAAACCACCATGGTGGCGGAAGAAATGCCTGAAACCGAACCTCAACCGGAAGAGCCTGAGAGCGATAATTTATTTACTTTCATTATGTTGGCTGTACTCGGTTTAGTTGCAGCGATCCTTGGTTTCTTGTTCTATCGCTTACGTTCCCAAAAGAAAATTCAGGAAGAAATTAACGGTGAAGAAGAGGGTGGTGACGCGTTTGATGAGGATATGGGGGCACTAAATGAACTCGACTCTGGCGAACTGCAAGAAGAGTTTGATGAGAGCCCTGAGCTCAGTGAACAGGTAGATTCGGTCCGTGAAGAATTGGAGCGTATGGGTGGCGCACCAGATGATGAAGAGGAAAGCAAGCCGGGCAGAACCGACGATGACATGCCAGAGCTAGAGCAGGATGAGTTGATTTCTGCCCTTGATGAGTTATCTGGTAATGAAACCGAGCTTGATGCGGACGACATGATTGATGAGGGATTGACCGACGAGGAAATTCCGGAGTTGCAAGCTCAAATGGATGAAGAAACTGCATTTGATCCGCTTCCGGAAGACGATGATGCTGTGGAAGAATCTATAGATCAGGAATTAGATGCCTTGTTAGAGGAAACCGAATCTGAGTTGGAATCCTTGTCTGGTGAGGCTGAAGACACCGGTGATATTCCGACTTTGGATGAAGCGGTGGATGAACAAGCAGAAGAAACGCCTGAGCTGGATGCAGGTGGTCAGAGCGACTCAGATACCGATCAAGCTCTGGATGACCAGAATTTTGATGAAACGGATTTTGACGAACAAAGCGTTGATGACATGCTGAATGATCTTCTGGATGAAGACTCGGATCTGGATTCCGATCTGGACGATGCAATGGAGGTTCAGGGTGACAATAATTCCGGCGGCGCTGACGATGAAGCTGGCAATGCTGCAGAGTTGGATGCTGAGTCAGATACAGAGTCTTTAGAACTGGATAGTTCGTTGGATATGGATAGTTCGTTGGATATGGATAGCGACCTTGATGAGATGATGGGCGAGGATGACGCTGCTGATCTCATTGAGGCTGACGAGGCTGGCGATACCGAGGTCGATGACTTCGGTGACAGTATCGATCAGGCTTTGGATGAACTGTTGGCTGACACTGCTGAGCCTGAAACGTCTGAAGAGTTTGATATCGATGACTTGGATGATCTGGATTCGGAACTGGATGCTTTGACCAAGGATCTTGAAGAGGAAGCATTTGGTACTTCCACCAAAGATAGTGTCCAGGAGACTAAGGGCGAAGCAGATACCTCTACTTCAAAACAAGACATTGAAGAACAGGAAACCCCGGAACCAGAAGCTCCAGAATCAGAAGCCCCAGAATCAGAAGCTGCAGGACAGGCTGTCGATGATGACGTGGATGCTTCTGAAGCCCCTCG
>JBFHTA010000156.1:0-9032 GCA_041590855.1 Pseudomonadales bacterium | reverse complement strand
TGCCAATTTTATAATTTGTTTTTATTATCAATGGGTTATTGTTTTTTTTGGGGTTGCGGCTAGAGGATTGAAAAAGTTCTTGTAGTAAAAAAAGTTAATAAGTGACGCAAAACGTCACCTTAGTTCGAAAGCCAAGTCATAATATAATTTCCCTCAATAAAGTCTATGAAGTCTCCAGAAGAGTCGATAGCCACTAAGGCATAGCCATAGCGGCCTCTAACAGAGGTTATAGCGAATGATGAGTTGTGAGTCTGTATGAAACTTAAAGCCTTATCCTTTGTTTCTTTGGGGAGGGATTTTAGGTCGTTGTTATTAACCGAATATTTGTTTAGTTTTTTTACGTTGGTTGAGTATGGTTGCAGTCTGTGTGGGAGAAGAAAGTAAGGTATTTTTAACGCTAAAGATTCAACGGCCGGTTGAACTTGCTTATCGTAATTTTCAAGTAACTCATTCATATTTTCTTTGGTCAGACCAGCGCTGTCAAAGTCAAAAATTATGTTCTCTCTTGGTATATCCAAAAAGAACATTGCTGGCTTAAGATTAGATACAGAAGATGCAATGTTTTCTGGAAGATTTAATTGGTTGAGTTCACTGTAAGATACCGTCCTAAACTGATTATCTGCATACACAACAATCGCAGGCCGTGATTGATACACGTGATACACCCCATAGCTGAGCGCGCTGATTTGTATGAGGGCAATGATGGCTAGGTCTTTAAAGAGTTCTTTCTTTTTAGGGTTGAAAATTACCAGAGTAATGCAAGGGCCAAGTACAAAGTCGACAAACGCGAGGATTCGTATTCCTTGCCAGCCAGCATCAATTGAAAACAGCGGTTGTGGGTACCAGCAGAAATACACTAAGTAGCCAAGAATGATAAAGATGAGCAAACTAAGCCCAAAATGGCCTAGTGCAGCTTGGTAACGGTTGTATTTTCTCACTCCGGCAAGTGTAAGCATGGTTGTTGTTAATCCTTCTCTAGAACATCAGGTTGAGAATATTTAAATAGGCAGAGTGCTCCTAATCACAACTCCACAAATCGCATTGAAAGATCCATGGCCTTAATGTCTTTGGTTAAGGCGCCTATGGAAATATAGTCCACTCCGGTTTCAGCCTTGGCACGAAGGGTTTCTTTGGTGATGCCGCCGCTGGCTTCCAGTTTTGCTTTACTATGGTGTTGGTTTTTGTTGATTTCAACTGCCTTGACCAGGTCATCATTGCTGAAATTGTCCAGCATGATGATGTCTGCACCTGCTGTCAGGGCTGCTTCAAATTCATCAAAATTTTCTACTTCTACTTCTACCGGTTTGCCAGGGGCAATTTGCTGTGCTTTTTCAACGGCTTGTTGGATTCCGCCGGCAGCGGCAATATGATTTTCTTTGATGAGAAACGCGTCAAACAGGCCTATGCGGTGATTGTCGCAGCCGCCAGTCTTAACGGCGTATTTTTGGGCTAAACGGAAGCCAGGTAAGGTTTTTCGGGTATCCAATAACGTGACGGAAGTGCCTTCGACCAGTTTAGCGTATTCATTGGCTTTGGTTGCAGTTGCGGAGAGGGTTTGTAAGAAGTTCAGTGCACAGCGTTCGCCTGTGAGTAAAGAACGAGCCGAACCCTTCAGTTCAAAGAGAAGGGCGTCACCAAACACCTGGTCGCCGTCGTGTTTGTGCCAGATTACCTCTACACTTGGGTCAAACTGCTTAAAGACTTCATTTACCCAGGCTTGGCCACATAGGATGCCAGGCTCCCGGGTGATGACTTTGGCGTGCCCCATTCGATCAGCTGGTATTAATTGTGCAGTGATATCTCCATCTCCGACGTCTTCAGCTAACGCCTGTTCCACAGAGAGTTCGATGTTTTTGATCAGTTCGGGAGTCAGTTGTGGGGCTTGTGATGTCATAGAGAATCTCGGTTTTAATGAGGTTAAACACGCTAATGTTATGGAGCTTTCTTGAAAAATCCAGTGGGCGGCTATTGTAATAGCTTTGCTTACACTGAGTAACCGTCAATTTTTTATCGTAAAGATACGTAAAAACGTGACATAAATCTGCATTTTTTCGGTATTGTACGATTAAACTTCATCCTATATGAATGCAGCACTTAAGTGTTAGGCCACTCCTGCGCTGCAACTACCTCAATTTTTGCTGAAGATGTCATAGTAAGCTTGCTATTGGAGATGAGCATGAGTCCACAAGATAAAGTGGTTTCAATTAACCCTGATGTACAGGCCCGCCAGAAAGGTTTGTCTGTTCCGGTTAAAGCGTACAGTGATTTAGCTCAGAAAGAACTGAAGCTTTTGCTGCGTGCCATGTTCGACAGTGCAGATGACACCTTGTTTAAATTGTCAGATAAGGCATCGTCTAACGAGCAGCAGGAGCGTTATTTCAACGCCATGCGGGCTGTACGCTTGCAGCGTCGTCAGATGGAAGCCAAATTCTTTGAAGGTATGAATAAATCTTTTGCAGATTTGTCAGCGGGATTATCCATTGCAGCACGTCAACAAGACAAAGTGTCGATGGAAAGCCTTTCACTGGTTCAGAACGATGAACTGGAAGAGCGGGTGGCGCTTGAAACCATGTCAAATAAGTCGACCTCTGCAAATAAGGTCACTCTAAGTTACCTTAATAAGCGCATTGCTTATTTGCTGAGTAAAGACGATCTGGCAGAAGCGGATAACCCGGTTGCGCCTATTAATCTGTGTGACCACTTTTCTGACTGTATCCACTTGTTGGAGCTGGATATTGAAGCTCGCTTGATCGTTTACAAGCTATTTGATCAGTTTGTGCTTTCCAAATTGTCGGATGTATATGAAGCCCTGGATACCTTATTGGTTACTCATGGTGCATTACCTGATCTATCACCTAAGAAGAAGGTACGCAATGCGGCTACAGAAAGCTTTCAGCAGCAGAGTACAGCCCAGGGTAGTGGTCAGGGACAAAGGGCTCCTTCCGCAGGAGATATCAAACCAATTTTCCGTTCTTTGCAAAAATTGCTTTCCCAGGTGAATGCAGATCAACACGATGTGATGGTGGCTGCGCCAGCGTATCAGGGGCCAACCCAATCTGTTGACCAAATTTGTCAGGTGTTGTCGGCAGTGGATATTCCGCCGGCTAATGATGGCGAAGAATTACAGGCTTGGCTTCAGTTCGACGTACGGGAGCATTTACGTGGAGCTATGAAAGCTAGCTCACATAACGGTCGGGCATTACCCATCAGCAGAAAAGACAACGATGCGATCAATCTGGTAGCGATGTTGTTTGAATTTATCCTGGAAGACAGAAACATTACGCCTTCCATTCGAGCGATATTAGCTCGCCTTCAATTGCCAATGGTGAAGCTGGCGTTGCAAGATCAGCGTTTCTTTGATCAAAAGTCCCATCCTGCGCGTAGCCTTTTGAACTCTTTGGCATCGGCAGCGGTAGGTTTTAATCAGCACTCGGATCGCTTTCAGGAGCGTCTGAAGTTCAAAATTGAAGAAGTGGTTACCCGAATTTGCAATGAATTTGAGAACAACCTGGATTTGTTTGATTTGTTATTGGCCGACTTTCAGGTGTTCCAGGAAAAAGAGGCCCATAGGGTAGCTTTGGTAACTCAACGACTTCAGGATGCCGAAGAAGGCAAGGCCAAAACTGAAAAGGCTCGTGAGTGGGTAAAAACAGCGCTCAGTAAATTGACCGAGCCTTACCGTCCGTTGCCTGAATTTATCGAAACCTTGTTGTCGGAAGCATGGAGTAAGGTACTTTTTCTTAACGTGTTGAAATCCGGTTATGAAAGTGATGAATGGAATGAAGCGGTGTTCACGATTGAACAGATGCTTTGGACTGTCGCCGGTGAGCATTCCCGAGCAACTCGACCTGTGCTGTTGAAAGTAATTCCTATGGTGCAAAAGAAACTGCGTAAAGGACTGAACGATGTGTCGTTTAATCCATACGACAGCAGCCGTCTGTTGAAAGAACTGGAAACGCTACAGATCAATATGTTGAAGGACGCCAGTACCAGAGATGGAGTCCCTGAACAAGCGGAAGAGTCTAAAAACTATCTGGTGAGAAAACATAATCCGGCGGAGCGTTTGCGTGAGTCTGAAGAAGAATTAACCGCGACTGAAACTATGGAAGCCATTGATCAGGTATTGGTTCAACAGACTGAAGAGGTTGAAGATGCCTCTTTGGCGGAATATTTGAAGAAAGTGGATGAGTTTGGATCAGGCAGTTGGTTCAGAATGACCAAAGATGAAGGTGAAATCCGCACCAAGTTGGCAGCAGCGCTCCCTAAACTGAATAAATACATTTTTGTGAATCATGCAGGTATGAAACTGCACGAATGCAATCAGGTTGAATTTGCCAGAATGTTAAAAGAGGGCCGGATTCAGTTAATTGATAACGGTGCCGTATTTGATCGCGCGTTGAAATCTGTGGTTCAGAATCTTAGAGCGCCTAAAACCTAATTCGGGGAACGTCTTTTCGACTCTGGTTGCGAAGCTTCCATTTCGAGTGATAATCTCGCCCAGCTTGTCTGGGCTTTTTTATGTGCCTGATTTAACGATTTGAAATGGGGTTGATCAATGACATTATCCAATGGTTGGTTGGAGGAGGCGCGACTTGTTAAGTCGCCCAATTTTAATCAACGTCCTGCCTCTGTTTGTATTGACCTCCTGGTGATTCATAATATCAGTTTGCCCCCTGGGGAATTTGGTGGGGATGAAGTTGAGCGCTTTTTTCAAAATCGATTGAATGTCTCTGAACACCCGTTCTTTGAAGAGATTGCCGGGCTGGAGGTGTCGTCGCACTTCTATATTCGGCGTACTGGCGAGATCGTGCAATTTGTTTCCACGGAAGAGCGGGCTTGGCACGCTGGTGTTTCCTCGTTTGATGGCCGAGAAAACTGCAATGATTTTTCTATCGGGATAGAATTAGAAGGCACCGATGATGTGCCTTATGAAACCGCCCAATACGACAGCCTGGTTCGTTTGACTCAACAGTTAATGGTAGCTTATCCAGAAATTACTTCTGATCGGATTCAGGGGCACTGTGATATTGCCCCCAGCCGAAAGACTGACCCTGGGCCAGCCTTTGATTGGGCGCACTTTTTAGGTCAGCTAAGCTAATCTGTTTTACTCAGAAAGCTCTGTGAGCTCTGTTTTGAGATTGCTGATCAAATGAATGCGCTGTCGATTGAGCTCTTCTCTGATGGCGATGCCTTTATATCCGGCTTTGGCCAGCTCGCCAGGCTGAACGGTTAAACAACGCTGATGCGCTTTTCTCAAGTAGTCTGCTTGAGGATAAGGCTTGGTTTCAAATCCGGTTCGACCACGGGCATCGGCTTCACATGCAAGTAGGAATTCTTCGAAACGTTCAGGTTTGCGCCAGGCATCCACTCGATCAAGTAGCTTGAGCACGGTGCCAGGCTTCAACTGGAAGGCAGTGTGGCATTGGGTATGAAGTTCGCACACCAGCAGAGATAACTCTTTAAGCTTATTTGGTACTTTTAGTCGTTGGCAGAGAGCTTTGACCAAATCAACGCCTTTTTTCTCGTGACCAATGTGACGGGGCAATATCTCGGCTGGCGTGATGCCTTTCCCCAGGTCATGGGTCAGTGCGGCAAAGCGTACTGTTGGCTCATCGGAGAGCAGGCAGGCTTGCTGTAACACCATCAGGGTGTGTATGCCTGTGTCGATTTCCGGATGAAACTCTTTGCGTTGCGGTACGCCAAACAAGCGATCCAGTTCCGGAAAAATAATCGCCAGGGCGTCACAAGCTCTTAGTACTTCAAAAAACACGTGGGGGCTTTTTTCGGTCAATGCACGCTCTGTTTCTTTCCAGACGCGTTCGGCGGTCAGGTATTCCAGTTCCCCGGAATGAGCTATCTCTTTCATTAATTGCACGGTTTCTTCGGCCACCTCAAAGCCCAGATGATCAAATCGCGCTGCGAACCGTGCAACTCTCAGTACTCGCAACGGATCTTCCGAAAAGGCGTCGGAGACATGGCGAAGCTTTTTGTTGGCCAGATCCTGTTGGCCGCCATAAGGGTCTACGATATTTCCGTGTTCATCCTGTGCCATAGCATTAATAGTGAGGTCACGACGAAGCAAATCTTCCTGTAAGGTCACTTCTGGCGCAAAGTCGCAAACAAATCCTTGGTAGCCATGGCCTGCTTTCTTTTCTTTGCGAGCCAGTGCGTGTTCTTCATGGGTGTCAGGGTGAAGAAACACAGGGAAGTCTTTTCCTACGGAACGGTATCCCGCTTTAAGCATTTGATCGGGCGTCGCACCTACTACAACCCAATCCTGGTCGTAGACGGGAAGATTCAGTAATTGATCGCGAACGGCACCGCCGACAAGGTAGGTTTTCAAAAGAGACCTCTACTACACAACAATAAGACGCTACAGCCTAACCTGATTACGCCGATAACCCCAGAAAGGAGGGAGTAATGATGAGATACATTCTAATACTTAGCGTTTTATTATTGAATCTTTCAGGTTGTCAGGCTCTGCAACAGGGATTAGTACCCAAGTACAGTTTTCCTGATCCGGAAACCCCTGCGTGGGGCAGCGATCAAGGGAGACGACACTGTAAGATCCAGCCGTGCGCAAACTATCACTATTAACGCTGACGGATACGTAGAATTACACTGTTACTCTTTTGAACAGTTCAATGACTAAAAAGCACTCAAGATATGCTCCGGGTGGTCGATACTTTTGGAATAGACTCAATTCTCGGGACGGATCGCTATGAAATTGCACATGCTACTTTTAGCTGCAACGATAGGACTGGCAGGCTGCGAAGTTCATCATGTCCATCACTTCAACAAAGATGAGCTTACTGGATGTGATTGTGATAACAAGGCTGTAGTGTACAGAGGCGGACAATATTTGCCTCTTGGGGATGAGCAGAATGTGAAGGTGTTGCCGCCTATTTATCAGTCTGTTTCACCTTATGCGTATCATATGCCACCGCCTCCTGCGCCTAAAGTTGAGATGCCAGAGTATTATCGCTTAACGCCGGTAGAACCGAATCAGGCTCAGCCATCTGGCCAGTCAGCACCACCTATGACCCAGCCAATGAGTTACTCGCCTTACTATCCGCAACCGATGCAGCCCGTTCAACAGCAGCCTGTGATGCCAATTCCAATGAATTCCGGGTCGTCAAAAAACAGTGAAAGTAATATCAAAACGTACTTATTCCAACCTGCAGGCGGTGTGGTATATCAATACTGAGTTAAAATTTATTTAATAAATTCAATTGCTTAATAATTACGCCCGCCTTTTCGGGCGTAATTATTCTGGTGTAAACGCAAACTGGCATACAATTTGATCGATCTTCAGAAACAATCATTTATACGGCAAAAATTGTCAGAGGTTTGTCATGAAGATTTCAAAACTCGCCCAGAGCGTGTCTGCTGCGGTACTCGTTGTCTCTGTATCTGCGTGTACGAATCACCACTTTCTGAGCCCACAAGACGCTCAGGCGAAAGCCAATAAAGACAAGCAGGTTGAAACCCAGATTCAACCCATCATTCAATATCAGGACCGTCCTGCTAACTCGCAACCGCAAGTCATTCGCGTGAAAGGCTATGGCACGATTCAGAATGACAAAAAATTCAATGCCGCTCAAAAGCATCTGATGGGAATGCGCGCCTCTAAACTGGATGCCTATCGGGCGATGGCTGAGCGTGTCTATGGTACGGCGTTGGAAGGTGGTTCCAGCATTGAAAACCTGATCATGCAAGACGACCGCTTTAAAACCTATGTGGATGCGTTTGTTCATGGTGCAAAAGTGGTCAGCTCTGAAAAGAAAAAAGACGGTATCTATGAGACTGTGCTTGAGATGACGTTGGATAAGGAGTTCTTTGTTTGCTTGTCGGACGTGAACTATTTGACCAGCAATACCGATTGCCGTTCACCGTTACCGCCTCAGCATCAAGGCCGTTCAAATTACTATCAGCAAAATAAGCACATTCGTGCCGGGCATAAGCGCAGTTACTTTTTAGATTAATACGTTTTAGATTAATACGTTCCGGATCAGGTGTTTAGGTTGGGTCGTTCTGGATAAGCTCATCCTGAAAGAGCATTGACGTGATTAACGCAGCTGACAATATGTGGGCGGAAGAAAATAGGTGACAGTATGTGGCGTGTATTAACCATAAGTCTTCTTATGCTGATTTCAGTCTTGGGTTGGGCAAAATCAGTGACCGGGGTGGGTCATGCCCAGATCGAAGGTGATATGGAGTTTGCTCGTGACCTGGCTTATCGCAGGGCGCTAAGAGATGCAACCTTGCAAGCCAACGTTCGTGTTACCAGTACCGAAATTGCCCAGAACGGCTACATCACTCAGGACAGCATTCGCATGCAGAGCAATGCGGAATTCGGGCTGATTGATGTGGTGTCAGAAGAGGTCAAAGGTAATGTTCTGACCATGAAAGTGCGGGCCGAAATTGCGCCAGAACCTTTCTGTACCCCGAGTAAATCGCAAAACTATAACAAGCGCGTGGCAGTGCTCGGTTTTTCCCGTCAGAAGATGGATGAAGCTACGCTTGGTCATTTGGATGCTATTGAGCGAGAAATGCCGCAGCGCATCGCATTAACCATGGGTTCTTACGGCGGCTTACGTGTCCAGCCGGCAACGCACATAGGTATTTATCCGGATATCACGAATGCGCCTAGTCGTACTATGCCGGATTATACCGTTGCTGAGTTATCTCGTATCGGTCGTGACCTTGGTGTGCAGTACGTCATTTCCGGTGTGATTCGTGATATGAGCCATAAAGGCGAATATCAGCGCGAAGAATTACTGGTCGAGCCTTTGCTAGACTTTGTCTTGGGTTCAGAGCCGATGGTGCGACGCATTTCTGTGGATGTATACGTCTATGAAGCCTACAGCGGTGCTCTGGTTCATCGGACGGCGTATTCCGATGAAGGCAAGTGGACCGAGAGCGAGTTTTCAAAAGCTGGCTTTGGCAGCCAAAATTTCTGGAAAACTGATTATGGTTTTGCGGTGGAAAGAGTCATTGAAAACATCAGCCAGGACATGGCGATGTTGATG
>JBFHTA010000155.1:0-9059 GCA_041590855.1 Pseudomonadales bacterium | reverse complement strand
ATTATGACCTGGAAAGTAAAATACCGTGGCACCGCCTACCCAACCGGCTGGAACAACCTACACGAAGGCAGATACGGATATCACTTCATTAACAGAGCGGAAGGCGCTTTGGAAGGTTTGCTGGTGCACGACCGTGAAGAAGGCGTATATTTCAGCACCTATGAAGATCGCAATGCCAACTTATTGGATGGCAGTGAACAGTACGTTCTTCACTTTGAAAAAGATCAAATTCCACAACTGCAAGACCAAGGCTTCTGGTCATTAACCATGTACGGCACCAACTTCCAGTTAATCGACAATGAAATTGACCGCTACTCTATCGGAGACAGAAACCCCGATCTGAAATATAACCCCGATGGCTCGTTAACCATCTACATCCAGGCGACAGAACCGGAAGGCAAAACCAGCAACTGGCTACCCTCGCCTCCTGACGGGCTGTTCCGTATTAACTACCGCATCTATCTGCCAAACGAAGAAACCCGAAACCCGGACACCTTGCTTAAGTTTATTCCCGGAATCAAAAAAGTCTCAGACGCTTAATCGTCGCCTTTCTTCCAAACCACCTGCCCGGGTGGTTTGTTGCTCTCTAAATGACTGTTTTCTTGATGACTGTTCTCTAAATACAAATTTCATAACTAGAGAGCCTCAAATACACTGACTACTACGCTCTTCATTCCCTTCGTAATCACGCAATGTGCTATCGTTTCTAAATAGCATTCTCAGTGTGTGTACTTGCTTCAGTTCGATTTGATAAGACTGCCTTCAATATAAAGGAGCGACTCGTGTTTGACTGGATAGCCTGCCCGGAAGCCTGGATTGCACTTGGAACCCTCATCGCCATTGAGATTGTACTGGGCATCGACAACATTATATTTATCTCCATCCTGGTAGGCCGGTTACCCCCTGAGCAAAGGGACAAAGCCCGGCAACTGGGCTTAACTCTGGCGATGTTGGCCAGGCTGTTATTGCTCTTTGGCATTGTATGGATAATGGGGTTGATCGAACCATTGTTCTCTGTGTTTGATCATGAAATCTCGGGAAGAGACATTATCCTGATCCTTGGTGGCTTATTTCTTCTCGGTAAGTCGACGCACGAAATCCACGACAGTCTTGAAATCCAACAGCCTACCGATGCCCCTGCAAAGCATGCCAGTTTCCTGACCGTTCTGACGCAGATTGCCATTCTTGATATTGTTTTCTCGCTGGATTCAGTGATAACTGCCGTCGGGCTTGTGGATCATATTTCCATCATGGTCATCGCCATTCTGGTGTCCGTCACTGTGATGCTACTGTCAGCAAAGTCAATCAGTCGCTTTGTGGATAAGAACCCGACCATAAAAATGCTCGCCCTGTCTTTCCTTTTATTGATTGGCTTTACCCTGATCGCAGAAGGTTTTGACGCGCATATCCCGAAAGGCTACATCTATTTCGCGATGGCTTTCTCTGTGGGTGTAGAACTATTGAATATGAAAGTACGAAGAAATAAAGAAACAGAAACCATTCATTTGGCGAAGAAGATAACAAAGGAATCGCGATAAACAATCAGAAGGGAGGCCTATGCCAGACGACGCGCCTGGCATAGCAACCAAAACTCAGAGCTTGCCTCCCATACGGCGTAATGCAGAAGGTTTGAACGCGGCTTTCTTTACTTCGCCACCAAAGCTGACATCCTCTTTCACCTCGTTACTCAAGCCATTAATCAGGTATCGGCCAGACACCAAATCGTAGACCGCTTCGGCGGTGTACCAAGGTACCAACGCCTTTTGAAAGTTCAGATGATACGCCTCTGATACCCGCCATAATTCACCACGCTGATCGTAATGATCAGCCGTTGCAATCTGCCAGGTATCTTCATCGATGTAGAAAGTACGTTTTTGATAAACATGGCGTTGCCCCTGCTTTAACGTGCCCTCGACCACCCAAACCCGGTGCAACTCGTAACGCACCAGATCGCTGGAAATATGCCCCGGCTGAATGATGTCATCATAGCTCAACGATTTATCATGCAAACGATGGTTGTTATAGGGAATGAACCGCTCTTGTTTACCTTTCAACACCCATTGGTAGCGATCCGAAGCGCCGTTATACATGTCCATGTTATCGGAGGTCGCCTGCCCTTCACCGTTGTTCTGCGGAGAATCATAAGCCACTTGTGGTGCCCGGCGCACCCGACGCTGGCCTGCATTATAAATCCAGGCCTTTCTCGGCTCGGTCACCTGATCCAAAGTTTCATGCACCAGAGTAATAGAGCCTGCGTTTCTGGCCGGAGCCAGGGTTTTACCGACAAAGTAATACAGTACGTTATCGGTGGCTGAGTGATCTGTCACCGCTTCACCAAACGCCATTTTTTGCCAGATTTCTGAAGCTACGAAATCGCCATTGATTTGAGGCGCCATACGATGAATGACCCGTTCAACCAGTCCACCACGATAACGGGTGATGTGATTCCAAAGCACTTCTCTAGCGGATTGCGGAATAGGAAACGGAACCCCGGTCTGATAACCACCCGCCAAGCCATTGCCTTCCGGAGTCAACGACACTTGAACAGCATTGGCTCGGGTCGCGTTGTAAATCGACTCCGGATAGGCCGCACTACGACGACTGGGATAAACATGGAGCTTGAAATCGGGGTACTTTTCCAGCATGGCCCGCTGACCGGGAGTCAAAGACGCCTTATGTTCTTCCAGGTTCGACTGATCAATCGTGAAAAGCACTTCATCGTCTTTAAAGGCTGAAGCTGTGCCGTCTTTATCTGTCGATGCATTAGCGACTGATGAGTTAAGTCCTTCCTGCCACGAAGGAATAGTACCCGCTGCATTACCGGCTTTTTCTGCCCCTATCGGGGTTAATACCGTCCCTAACCGGGCCGCCTCTTGTTCTGAAACTGCGGCAACCCCCTGAGCAGAAAAGACCATAGCCAACGCCGCCCAACCATATATAGCACGTGATTGATTGAATACCTTTTTCATACACTACCTTTAGAATTTTGCACTGACGGTCATGGAAACAAAGTCCCGATCGCTTTGAGTATTAAACTTGCCGCCGAAGAAATCGGTGTAACTGATGCCTGCGCCATAGGTTCCCAGATAGTCAAAATTCAGCTGGGCAGTGACTGCCTGACGACCTTCAATAAACTGTGGCCCCGGGGCATAGGAATGCCCTTTAACATCGTGCCTGAAAGCCAGCCCCGGGCTGACATTTACGCCATAAAAAACGTTGTTATAGGTGAGCGTGGATTTCAGGCGATAGCCCCATGACCACTCGGTGGTAAAGCCTTGCTTACGACAGTAGCTAGGTTCAATCTCCGGATTCTTACACGCGATTGCCATGCCCTCGACACCGGAACCATACACGGCTGATCGACCATATTTGATATCATTCTTGTCTTCCAGATCACCCACATGAATCACCCCGACTTCACCCACCAGCATCATGTTGCCTGCGCCCAGGATATCGTTCATCGAATGAATCATTGTCGTCTGGAATTGCGTAACCGGCTTTTTGCGATACCCTTCTACGCGTTGATTATATAAACCTGCATTTCTGGCCAGGATGGGGCCAGATCCGGGCTGAACAATGTTCAGATCAAACAACTCATCGACAATGGGCGACGCCACATCCAAAAAGCCGGTGGCATAAAGAAAGTCCTGGCCGTTGATGGCAATCGGCATGTCCGGCCGGTAACTCACTTCACCAGAAACAGACATACCAAGCGGACCACTGGTATTAAAGCTTGCGCCATACAGTCGAATGTCCTCAGGAAACACGGCCTGATATTCCGGGCCCTTAACCATAGGGATGGTCGCATCACCATAGGCCGGATTATTGGAAATACCATTTAAGAAGAAACCATTGCCCGGGCGGTCATCATAATCCGCCGTTTGCGCAGCCACATAAGGTAAGCGACTATGGTAGTTGATCATGTACAGACCAAACTCTGTGTCGTTAAGCCACTCGGCGAAATAATTCAGGGCAATTCCCCATTGTCCTGTGTCGGCGGGGCTGTCATCCGATAATCGGGGAAGCACCATATTCGCGGAGTCTGGCAACGCAGGATTTACCAACGACATATGTTCCTGTTGCTCTTCCGTCAAACCTGACACGGCATACAAGGGGCCGCAGCCTGGCTGAATGGAGTCCGATGCGGCGAAGAAAGTACCGCATCCTGGCAATACCGTGCTTTGCCACTCCAGCTGATAAAAGGCTGAAGCCGATATATTTTCTGTCAGCCCGAATGACAGACTGATCATATTCACAGGCAACAGCGCTTCCTTGATTTCAACGCCCGGTCGATTAATGGCATTCACATCCACAGGGTTGATGATGTTAATGCCGCCTTGGATAAAAGTACTTTCTCCCCAACTCAGTACTTGTCTGCCCACGCGAACATCCAACGGTCGATCCGCAACATCAAACTCCCCCCAAAGGTAAGCATCCATCAATTCAATGCCGGAGAATTTGGCCAGATCATCGAAGCCGGAATCATCAAAGTCCTTAAATTTTCCTTCGCCATTTTCCAACGCATCGTCATACCAGTACTTCACACCGGCCACTGCACCAAAGTTCTGATAGTTGAGGCTTAATTCCGTGGAGCCTTTGAAAATACGGGAAATGACATCGCCTTTTTCAAAGTTCTGTCGTCCATCATTACCGTTTATTCCGGCGGCACTGCCCCCATAAGCCGTTGGAATCAGTTTCTTGTCGGGATTAGCGGTGCTGTAACTCACCCCAAACGACAAGGAGGTATTCAACTGGCCATACACTTCCCCATCAGCCAGTTCAAACGTCATCGCCTGAGTGTGCATCGGCAAGGCAGCCAAACTAATAGCCACCATCAATGCCGAGCGCCCCACGCCGTGAAAACAGGAGTACTTCATACTGCGAATCTCATATTGCTTCGTTATTGTTATTCCTGAAATGTTGATTGAGTGAACCTCTCAACAAGCCCCCGGGCATGTAATTATTGATTCCACATGCCACAACACTTCCTTTAGAATGAATACCATAACGATTCGATTTCCTGACTTCTGGTCTCTGATGGCCAACTTTTTATCTCTGGCAGACACAATGAAATTCATAACAAGCCATGTTTCTCCTATCATCAAATGCTGAAGATAAAACCCATTGAAAACACAGGGCAGTAACCTCCATGCAGAATGACGCTTCCACACACACCACACTGGCTTCTTGGGCTTTAGCCATCGAACGCGCGCTGCTTGCGGAAGGTGTAGACAGTGAAGACGTCTTCAGAAAAGCAGAAATTAATCGAGATGAATTGTTGGCCACCGATGCCCGGATTCCTGTCATAAAGATGTGGCAACTCTGGCGGGCAGCCGTCAGCGCCAGTAACAACGACGCCATCGGTATTCGGGTGGCTGAAACCTTGTTTCCTACGCATCTCAATGCCCTGATGTTCGCTTTGCAAGCCAGTGAAACCATTCAGGACTGCATAGAACGACTAATCCGCTACGCTAAAGTAGTCTCAACCATAGGGTCGATTCAGGTGGAGCACGGAATTAACAACGTCTATATCAAGATGACGTCCAGCGAAGAACCCGACCGTCCTTACCAACCCGTAGATGCGTTGTTGGCTGTTGTGGTGAAGGTGATCCGTGACATTCTACAACCGGCGGATCATCAAAAGATTGTAAAGGTCCGTTTCTGTCGCCCTAAACCCACCCAACTGCAGGTGTTCGAACGTTTCTTCAACTGTGATATCGAATTCTCGGCCAATGCCAACGAAGTCATATTAGATCAGACAGTGCTTAACGCGCCTCTGGCCAGTGCCAACTCCGAACTGGCTCGCGTTAACGATGAACTGCTGAACGACTATTTAAAGCGATTGAACACCGAAAGCGTCAGCCTGCAGGTCAGAAAACACATACTAAAACTGCTTGGCAGTGAACAACTGAATCAGGAATACATTGCCCGCCTGCTCAACATGAGTGTGAGAAACCTACACAGAAAACTCTCGGACGAAGGTCAAAACTTTAAGGACTTACTCGACAACACTCGAAAAGAACTGGCCCTGAGATACCTGAAAATGAGCAACATCAGCATCGGGGAACTGACCTTCTCTCTGGGCTTTGTGGATCAAAGCAGTTTCAGCCGGGCATTCAAACGCTGGACAGGAAAAACACCCAGCCAGTTTCGGAAACAGCAAGCCCCCTGAACTTCACCCCTGATTAAGCAAACCGCTCATCGACTCACCATGCTTGATACCACACTCAGAAAAACAGGCCATCTTCACCAAATAGCCATCAAACGATAATTTCCATAAAATTCAAGATACTAGAGACACAAATCCATCGGATAAGCGGCTAGATTACTTTCGTCTTTGGCCACCGTTTTTAAGCGCTAAGATGTCTTAGCAAAAGCCTGGGGCTTACACCTATTATTTAGTGGATAAGCCTTGAAACAGTGCTCTTCCGGGTGCAATTCGCTCTTCCAAAAGCACATTTTAACCACGTGGCCAATCCCCACGTTTCAAAACACGAGGTATGTGTGATGAAACTTTTATCCTACGGCTTCCTAAAACATCGACTTACCCAGCTTTTATGCATGCTGTTAATTTCTGTGCCCCTGTCTTCGTTTGGTGGAAAGCCAACGGATGACGACGGCATTTATCTTGGAAACGGTTTCCCCAGTGGTCCGCATTTCAACCTGATCATTCACGGTAAAAAGCTCAGCTTTCAATGCCCTGACCCCGAGTACTATTATCGGGTACTCACGGATGTCAACGGCGATGGTGATGAAGGCGACTTAGTGGAAAACTGTGACGACGGCGATGTGTGCGAACTCACAGACGTTCAGAATTTTGGTAATTCGGTGTTTACACCAAGGGACGGCCGAAACGTTCAAATGCTGTTTGAATCCGGACGTAAAGGCCCCAAATCAAAACCGGACGCGACCTCCCTGGAAGTGACCGATTGGTGCACCAAACCCTTCGACAGTGATGCGGCTTCAATACGGATTCCTAAGGACCCGGATGGTTACGCCGTCTATGCACGTGCAACCGGGAAACCCACCGATGGCAGTTTCTCAATTTTTGGTCGCAGTTTGGCACTGGTTGAAACCGAAGAAGACGGCGTCTTTACTGACCTTCTCTTCTTGGGCGTCGTAACAGAAACCGGCGTATTTCTGGGCACCGAGCTAGAGCCCGTTACAAAAGAAGGAGGTAAAGGAAAAAACAAAGGGACTGAAATCACTTCCCTGTTCGAATTCACCGGTCAGGTTTGCTACACCTCGGATGCTGATCCGGCTTGTACCGACGGAGGTTGTTTCAGCCAGTTTTATTGCTGCCCACCGGATGAATCCGCCCCTTGCGAGCTGGTTCCACCCGACACTGACGCAGGGCTATACTGCCCCACCCTGCATGACGGAACCTGGTTAGCCACAGAGTTCTATTGTCATGAATACGAAGACGACTGGATCTTTAATATTGCTGATTTTGTGAATGTCTTGTTCGATGTTAAAAACGACGACACTTACAACATTCAAATCCGCTTCTATCCATTGCCTCTTCAATAAGCGGTTTGCCATCGCCGTTTGATGGGTAATAACCACGAATAGCCCCTCTTGACCAACACCGGTTAAGGGGGCTTTTTAATGCGCTCCGTGACCTTTCAGCGCATGCCAAGCTCCTTCCGCAAGAATTTCCCGGTATTCACTGAGAGGGATATCATGCCGTCCGGCAAGATAATGACGCGCGTAATCATGCACCGGGCCAGAGATAAAAGCACCATAGAGCTCAATCGGTAAATCTTTCAGATAGCCCGCTGCAACCAATGGTGCTTTAAACTCAATCAACTTGCCGTAGAAAGACGCAGTGCCTTTTCTCAAAACATCGTCATCATCCGAAGCACTGACAATGCGTCGGTTTTGAAAAACAAACCGCGCCCAGTCCGGGTTTCGGGTTATCCAATCCACATTGGCGTAGACCATAACCTTGATTGCACGTTCGGCCATATCTTTGGCTGGAAGGGGGGTCTCCATCAGTTCTGACAAGTACTTCATCGCCAATGCCCCAAAGTCATTCATGCCTTCAATAAACACGGCACTGGCAATGGCTTCTTTATTTCCAAAGTGATGATACAAGCTGCCAACACTCGCACCGGTTGCATCTCTGAGCATTTCAATGGTTGTACCCGTAACTCCGTGCTCGGAAAAACAGGCCAAGGCGCGCTCCAATATCTCTCGCTTTTTGGCGTGCGTTTTGGAATGGGGTTTTACGTGTTGTCTACTCATTGAATCTTCCGGTTCTGTGGGCGTATGCATACTAACATAATGACAGTCCAGCCTTGGAAATTGATATGACATCCCGCTGATAGGATCAGCCATAAATATTTTAGAATTATATTCTAGAATATAATTCTAATTTGAGCCATAATCCGGTTTCTTCCACAATACATGAGAGTCCACTGCCATGAACATTCAAGCTATTTATGATCGATTGAGCCCGCTTCCCTTGGGCAAAGCGCTATTCAGTAAGGCCGTGTGTTTCAGTGCCCCCTACTTCTCTTCGATCAAGCCGAAAGTACATCAATTAGAAGCTGGCAAATGCGTGATTTCCATTAAAAAGCGCCGTGCTGTGACCAACCACCTGAATACTGTGCACGCAATAGCCATGTGTAATATGGCCGAACTTGCGGGCGGTATGATGACAGACGTGTCGATTCCCAAAGGCGCACGATGGATTCCGGCTGGCATGGAAGTGAAGTACAAGAAAAAAGCGAAAACCGACTTAACGGCCATCGCTGATGGCTCAAGCATAGACTGGACTCAGCAAGGTAACATACGAGTGCCCGTTTCAGTGCTTGATACCCATGGTGATAAAGTGTTTTCTGCTGAAATTGATATGAACGTGAAACACAGTTAATAGCCATTGGTGCAATGGCCAGGTAGCCTCTAATACGCCCCGACCAGCCATTGTACCTGATCCTAACGGCTAATCATTCACGTTGTAGATATCGGGCGTTTGCCCTTTCCAGGATTGCCATAATTGACTGTCCAACACCAAAGAGGCCATGAAGTCGGCCACGTTAATGCGGCTGGTTTTT
>JBFHTA010000154.1:0-9117 GCA_041590855.1 Pseudomonadales bacterium | reverse complement strand
GATATCCAGGCAAGCCAGAACACGAAGACCATTCACGCGTACCCATTGCATTACACTGGCCGGTAATGGAAAGCGAAGTACCGCCCGGCTTACCGATGTTACCCGTGATCAGGTTGAGACTGTTAATACCTACTACACCGTCCGAACCATGAGTACTTTGGTTGATGCCCATTGTCCAGATCGACATAGCTGCACCGGCATTCGCATACAAACGGGCAACGTTGCGAATGGTGTCTTCATCAATACCACAAATCTTGGACGCTGTGATTGGATCATAATCCTTCACACAAGCCTCAACGTCTTCAATGCCTTTAGTGTGAGCATTGATGTACTCGCGGTCTTCCAGGCCTTCATCCAGAATCACGTGCATCAAGCTGTTTAGTAGCACCAAATCAGTGCCTGGCGTGATGGGCAAGTGCATATCGGCAAACTGGGCCAACATGGTGACACGAGGATCAACCACGATCAGAGGGAAGTTACGCTTCTCAAGCGCTTCTTTTAAACGCCAGTAAATAATTGGATGCTGTTCAGGCAGGTTAGATCCCCAGGCAATCAGACACTCAGTATGATCGAAGTCTTCATAACAGCCCGGCGGACCATCGGAACCAAACGAACGCTTATAGCCGGATACCGCAGACGCCATACACAAGGTGGTATTACCGTCGTAGTTGTTCGAGCCAATACAACCACGCGCCAATTTACCCAGGGTATAAAACTCTTCCGTTAATAGCTGGCCGGTAGAGATGGTTGCAAAGCTGTCGCGGCCATATTTCTCCTGAATACGTTGAATTTCTGACCCCATGTGATCCAGTGCTGTATCCCAGTCCACTTCCTGAAATTCGTCTTCGTAAGGTCTTTGACGCATTAATGGCTTATTGCCCCGACCTGGTGCTTCAAACAGCTCATGCTCGAAAATACCCTTAATGCACAACTTTCCACGATTCACATCAGCATCAGCCACCCCTTGGGTAGCGACTGCATTACCGTCTTCATCCAGGCCAACATGAATTGAACAACCCGTGGAGCAATAACCACATGTTGTGTATTTCCACTCGACCACCTTTTTATCGGCAATACGAATGGGGTTTCTGTCTTTACGACCAAAAAGCATGATTCACTCTCCTCACTACATCACGCACCACAACAAAGCAATCCAACAGCAACTCATCCTTTTGTCGCACCAGATCCATGCAGAGCAATAATGTAACTTATTGTTTTATATATGCTTTAATTAATAACTAGGGCTATTAATGCAAGAATCAAACCAGAATCAAAAATCAACGCACCACTTTATTTCACGCACAAAAAAGGGCCGATCAATTGATCGGCCCTTTTTGGTCAAAAGATAATTAGCTAACGCTGATCATTTGTACTTGACCGTTCTCATCAATCTCAGCGATTTCACCTTTAGGTTCTTTCATCAAGAACAAGGTTACGAAACCAAGTACAGCAGTCGCCGCGATTACCAAGAAGAACGTCTGATAGCTCACCATCGAAAGAACAGTTAGGTAGAACACCGCACCCACGTTACCGTAAGCACCTGTCATACCAGCAATCTGGCCCGTCAAGCGACGCTTGATCAGAGGAACTGCTGCGAATACTGCGCCTTCACCCGCTTGTACAAAGAATGAACATGCCATCGCTGCAATAATCGCAACAACTAGCGGCCAGCTTGAATCGATCAGGGACATAGTCCAGTAACCTACAGCAAGACCAGCAGTCAGAATAAGTAATGTTTTCTTACGACCAAACTTATCTGAGATCAAACCACCACCTGGACGAGACATCAGGTTCATAAAGGCGTAAGCAGACGCTACCAAACCAGCCTGAACCATAGATAATTCAAAGGTTTCAGCAAAGAACAATGGCAACATAGAAACCACAGCCAGCTCAGAACCGAACGTAGCGAAGTAAAGAATGTTCAATACAGCAACCTGCTTGAATTCATAACGGTGAATCTCAGGTACTTCTTCTTTAAAGATGTTTTTGTTTACACTGTATGCTTTATAGCTGTCATAAACATAAAGTGCTGCCAAACCAACGTAGATCAGGTTAGCCGCCAGTTCAGAAAGCATCGAAACGCCGTTTGGTGACAATTTCCAAGTCAACAACGCCAACGCTGCATACATAGGAATCTTCATAATTAATAGCAATACGAAGTCACCTTTCGAGGTCACTTCCATACCACCATTGTTCTTAGGCTTGAAGTAAGTAGAGCCTTTTGGTGTATCAGTAACGTTTTTGTACCAAATGAAGCTAAATAGCAAAGAAAGCAAACCAGTAAGACCGATGGCATATCTCCAACCGTCTTCACCACCGAACAACAACGCAATGGCTGGCAAGCTCATAGCGCCCGCTGCAGAACCGAAGTTACCCCAACCACCGTAGATACCTTCCGCAGTACCCAATTGCTTCGCCGGGAACCACTCAGACACCATACGGATACCAACAACGAAGCCTGCACCCACGAAACCAAGCAGGAATCGAGCAATCGCGGCTTGTTCGAAGCTGTCAGCCAACGCAAACATAAAGCAAGGAATACTGCCTAGGAACAAGATAGAAGAGTAAACGATACGAGGACCGTATTTATCGGTAAGCATACCAATGATCACACGGGCAGGAATCGTCAAAGCAACGTTCAAAATAAGCAAGGTCTTAAACTGAGCCGTCGTCAAACCAAGCGACTCGGAAATCACGCCCCCTAACGGCGCGTGGTTAAACCAAACATAAAAGGTCAGGAAGAAAGCAATCCAACTCATATGTAGGATCTTCATCTTCCCGCTAAAGGAAAAGAGGTTGAATTTATCAGAAGTACTCATAATAGAGGTCCTTGCTAAAGTTAGAAATCGGATACCCCTACAAGAGCAAAGCCAATACCACTTAAAGTATTTTCCAATATTTTCAATAAGTTAGACCAACAAAAAACGATATCCACAAAACCACATCTAAAAAGATGCACTATTCCTAATCCTAAAACTCAATTTAGTGCACGCATTCGTGCACCAAAAATCACTGAGTGGTAATTTTTCGATCAGAAACTGTCAAACGGAGCAATGGACTGTGCATACAGCATCAACTCCTCTAACAAAAATTGAGCATCCGCCTTATCTTGGAACTCCACATGTGCTTTATTAAGGAGCTCCGGATAGGTCGCCAGACAACGTGGCGCACCATATGCTTCCTCCATCAACGCACGGTACTTATGTTGCTCCCATTTTGTTCGTTCTTCATCCCAAAGTGCATCCGGGTAACTGCGTGCTCTGCACCGAAATAGCAACTCCGGGCAACGCGGGTCCTGAAAACTGAAGGAAGTTGGATCAAGTTGCTCTATGTCAGAACGACCAATGTAGTCCATGGCTTCTTTGTCCCGACGCGGGAAGAAACCACTGTAAATCATACGATCCACATCCTGCTCTTCTGCCCCTTCAAAGGTCAGGGCCTGCTGAATTAGCGGGATCAGGTGGGCTTTGGACTGCCACTTTTTCCAATTCTGACGACAGAGATTCAAATCATGCCCCCATTTTTGAGCCAAGTCTTCAGTCATCATCTTCGCTGCAACCACCATAGGGGATTTATTGGCATGGATGGTTTTAAGCGGAACTCTCGTTACATCCCCAAGCTCTTCCGTTAATTGCGCCTGAGAGGTAAACACCCGCTTTTGGATGTCTTCTACACTCAAGCCTTCCAAAGCATCCGGATCGAAAGACAAATCAATACTGTGAACAGCATTGGCATTTGTTTGATCAGCGCATAACGGCAACACCAAAGCCATACAACCACGTTCTGCACCAAACATGGACGAGATATGCAAAACCGGTTTATTAGACCCTACGGCCAGCACATCAAACACAGTTTGTTTTTGTCTTAAAGAAAAGGCGTAATCGAAGAGTTTAGGCACTCGATCTTTAATTAATTTTGCAATCGCAATGGTTGCATAAACATCAGATAACGCATCGTGCGCATTTTCATGGCCAATACCATTAGCCACAGTCAGCTCTTCCAGTCGAAAGCTGACGGTACCTTCTTCCTTCTTAGGCCAATTAATCCCTTCCGGGCGCAACGCATGGGTTAGCCGCACCACGTCGATTAAATCCCAACGGCTGTTACCGTTTTTATATTCACGCGCGTAAGGATCAATAAAATTCCGATAGAAGAGGTTGCGAGTAAATTCATCATCAAAACGAATGCTATTATACCCCAGCACACAGGTTCCTGGTTCACTGAAGCGATCATGAATTCTGCGAGCAAACTCTACTTCTGGCAGCCCCTCCCGATTGGCTTGCTGAGGCGTAATACCTGTAACCAGACAAGCTATCGGATCAGGTAAATAATCTTCTGCCTGGCGACAATAGAACATATCCGGCTCACCAATGATGTTAAGGTCTGCATCGGTTCTGATTCCCGCAAACTGGGCTATCCGGTCGACACGAGCATCGGCACCAAAAGTTTCGTAGTCGTACCAATAATAAGTGCCTTGATAACTCATAAATGCTCCGTGTCTATTCTTTCAAATGGCAAATGGTAGGGAGCGCGACTTTCAAGGTCAATTTCTATGACTCAAAAATCACACAATTCAGCTCGGTCACGCCGAACAAAGGTTTCTCTTGAGGGTTTATTCTGAGCACGATCTACTATGACCATGACACCAAAAAGGCGCTGATCTCACGATCGCGCCTTTTTGGTCGGTCATTCACCAACGTCGTTCAACAGGTATGACTCATGCTGCCAGCAAACTAATGAACAAGTTTGTTCTTAAACGAACAACTTGGCTAGTTCATCGCCCGGGTTCTCGGCTCTCATAAAGGCTTCGCCAACCAGAAAAGCATTCACATTGTGCGCACGCATATCGGCTACATCAGCCGTTGTATGAATGCCACTTTCAGTTACCACAATGCGGTTATCCGGAATACGATCCAACAGTTGATAGGTATTATTCAAAGACACTTCAAAGGTATGAAGATTACGGTTATTAATGCCCACTAATGGGTTATCCACCGTCAAAGCCACGTCCAGTTCTTCACCATCGTGCACTTCGATTAACACATCCATGCCCAATTCCTGGCTCAAACCGGTTAAATCAGCCAATTGCTGTTGCGACAAACAAGCCACAATTAACAAGACACAGTCAGCACCAATACTCTTGGCTTCATAAATTTGATATTCATCCACCAGAAAGTCTTTGCGAATGGCAGGCAATGAACAGGCCGCACGAGCTTGCTTTAAGTAGTCTTCATGTCCCTGAAAGAAATCCGCATCCGTCAGTACCGACATACAGGCTGCGCCTGCCTGCTCATAACTCTTGGCAATATCGGCTGGCACAAAATGCTCACGCAATACGCCTTTACTCGGCGATGCTTTTTTAATTTCGGCAATAACGGCCGACTGCCCTTGATCCAATTTCGTTTGAATGGCGTTAACAAAACCACGTGCCGGAGCGATGTCTCCCGACATCGCTTTTAGATCAGCCAAAGACGCAGTGCGTGAACGTTCTGCAATTTCTTCACGCTTGCGATCTACAATTTTGGTCAAGATGGTTGGGGTATTCATACTTCTCACTACTTATCTTATTCAGCTAACGCCGCAGAAAAGGAAACCAATTCCGTCATTTTTTCTTTTGCCAAGCCGCTGTATATTGCGTCTTGAGCCATTTCAATGCCACCATTCAACGTGGTCGACAAGTTTGCTGCGTAAATCGCCGCACCGGCATTAATCGCAATAATGTCGGCTGCTTTCTGACCCGCCTCTGTTTCGCGCTTGCCTAAAGCATCGTTAATCAAGTCCAGGCTCTGTTGCGCTGACTCCACACTCAAGCCCAACAAGGTTTGACTTTCAATGCCACACTCTTCGGGAGTAATTTCGTATTCAGAAATCTCCCCTTTATTTAATTCAGCAACATAGGTTTTGCTGGCGATGGAGATTTCATCCAATCCGTCATCCGAATGCACCACCAACACATGCTCACTGCCCAGATTTTTGAGCACTTCAGCCAGTGGACGACACAAGGCTTTGCTGAATACACCAATCACTTGGTTCTTAACACCCGCCGGGTTAGTCAAAGGACCCAACATGTTGAAGATGGTACGCATGGCCATTTCTTTACGTGGGCCGATCGCATGTTTCATCGCACCGTGATGCGCCGGAGCAAACATAAAACCAACGCCAATTTCTTCAATAGCACGCCCAACCTGCTCTGGTGTTAACTGTAAATTCACACCGGCCGCTTCTAATAAATCTGCGCTGCCCGTCTTACTGGAAACGCTGCGGTTACCATGCTTGGCAACTTTTCCGCCAGCCGCCGCGACCACAAAGGCAGATGCCGTAGAGACATTAAACAAATTGGCACCGTCACCGCCGGTTCCGCAAGTATCCACTACATGATCACCCGCTACCTGAACACCGGAAGCCAACTGGCTCATTACTTTGGCTGCCCCTGTGATCTCCTCAATGGTTTCGCCTTTCATGCGTAAGCCCATTAATAGCGCGCCAATTTGCGCCTGGGTGGCTTCTCCTGTCATTACCTGGGTCATCACAGACTGCATTTCATCTGTGGATAAATCGATTCGATCTACGACTTTTGAGAGTGCCTGTTGAATGTCCATGTCTTGCCCTTAGTTGTCGTTCTCTTGATAGCCCGCGTTTATTTGGCTCTTTGTTCGGATACGTTTGCTGTAAAACAAGAAACGCCCTATTCAAATGAGGACGTTTCAAACGTATTAATGTTTTTTCCGCTTAAGGAAGTTCTTAAGCATATCATGACCGTACTGGGTCAGAATCGATTCCGGATGGAACTGAACCCCTTCAATCGATAACGTCTTGTGACGCACCCCCATGATTTCATCCATACTGCCGTCCGTGTTTTCGGTCCATGCAGTAATTTCCAGACACTCGGGAATCGTGTGTTTATCAATGACCAACGAATGGTATCGGGTGGCGTTAAAGTCTTGCTCCAGACCTTCAAACACTCCGGAATCCAAGTGACGAATGGGAGACGTTTTACCATGCATCACTTCACCTGCACGAACGATGTCACCACCAAACGCCTGACCAATGCTTTGATGGCCCAAACAAATACCCAGGATTGGCAATTTGCCTGCGAAGTGCTTAATTGCCTCAACCGAAATACCGGCTTCGTTAGGTGTGCACGGGCCAGGGGAGATCACCAAATGATCCGGTTTCATGGCTTCAATTTCTTCAATGGTAATTTCGTCGTTACGAAATACTCTGACATCGGCTCCCAGCTCACCTAAGTACTGAACTACGTTGTAAGTGAAGGAATCGTAATTATCAATCATGACCAGCATGAGAATGTCCTGCCTTAAATTCTGTATCGCGGCTAAACCTAGCCAAATACAGCACTGTCTATTGGACAGCGCTGTTGAACCCAATTCTATACGAGGCCTTTGGTCGCCATTTCGACCGCTTTAAATACCGCTCGACCTTTATTCATGGTTTCTTTCCATTCCAGACGAGGAACAGAATCCGCTACCACACCAGCACCTGCCTGAATATACAAGGTCTTGTTCTTGATCACAGCGGTACGGATGGCAATGGCGGTATCCATATTGTCTTGCCATGACACATAGCCCACGGCACCACCATAAATACCACGTTTCACCGGCTCCAGTTCATCGATGATTTCCATCGCACGAATCTTAGGCGCACCACTTAAAGTACCCGCAGGCAAGGTCGCACGAAGAACATCCATCGCACTCATGCCCTCTTTCAGCTGGCCAGTCACATTCGACACTATGTGCATCACGTGCGAATAGCGCTCTACCACCATCTGGTCGGTGACTTTTACCGTACCAATTTCAGCAATTCGACCGGCATCGTTACGACCTAAGTCGATCAACATCAAGTGCTCTGCAATCTCTTTTGGATCGTCGAGTAATTCTTGCTCTAGCGCTAAATCTTCTTCTTCAGTATGACCACGACGGCGAGTACCCGCGATCGGACGCACCGTCACTTCGCCGTGATCAACCCGTGCCAGAATTTCAGGCGACGAACCAACAATGTGGAACTCACCCAAGTTAAGAAAATACATGTACGGAGAAGGATTCAGACAACGCAATGCGCGATACAGATTCATCGGCTCGGCTTCAAACGGAATCGACATACGTTGCGCGATCACCGTTTGCATCACATCCCCTGCGAGAATGTATTCTTTAATCTTCTCAACCGACGCCATGAAATCATCTTGTTCGAAACGCGGTTTGAAATCGCTTTCTGCAATGTCCGTTCCTGGCGCATTTTCCGCCGACAAACGATTACGAATCTTGGCAGGAAGGGGCTTACGCAACTTGTCCGTTAACTCAACCAGACGGGCTTGCGCTTGTTCATAAGCCTCTGGCTGAGCAGGGTCCGCATGAACGATTAACTGCAATTTGCCTTTCAGATTATCGAAGACGACTAATTCATCAGACACCATTAATAGGATGTCCGGCGTATTTAAATCATCTTCCGGTACGGAATCTTTCAGACGTTTTTCAATAAAACGCACTGTGTCGTAACCGAAATAGCCTACAAGGCCACCGTGGAACCGAGGCAACGCTTCAAGCTCTGGTACTTTATAGCGTTCACGAAACTCTTCGACAAAATCCAGCGGATCTTCTTTAGTGAAGGATTCCACTACCTTGCCATGATCAATGATTTCAATGTTCGCGCCGGAAACCTTGAGTAAGGTTTTTGAAGGCAAGCCAATAATTGAGTAGCGTCCCCACTTCTCACCGCCTTGCACCGATTCAAAGAGGTAAGAGTAAGCTCCTTCTGCCAACTTAAGATAAGTCGACAGCGGAGTATCGAAATCGGCTGTGATCTCACGATACACAGGAACCCGATTATAGCCCTCTTGGGCAAACGCTAAGAATTCTTGCTTGTCCATTATCTACTCAATTATGGGTTTCAATAGTTGTTTACGTAAATGTCGGTGTTTGTTCTTGCTGTATTTGTTCTATCTGTTTGTGCACGTGTAGTGTATGAACCATTGCTGTATTTGCGTTCAATCACTATTTATGTTCAATCATTTGAGATTGAGAATGCCTTGGAATTATCAAAAGCAATCCGATAAACAAGACGGGTAACAGGTTAAACGAGTGCAGAAGACTGAGAGTAAAGGTT
>JBFHTA010000153.1:0-9214 GCA_041590855.1 Pseudomonadales bacterium | reverse complement strand
GACACAGGTTTGACCGGCGTTGAACGATTTACCAAAGCAGATGCGATCCACAGCGTCATGCATAGGAACGTCTGGCGCGATGATCGCAGGTGATTTACCGCCAAGTTCTAAGGTCACTGGTGTCAGATTTTCCGCTGCAGCGCGCATCACGTGACTGCCCACCATGGTGGAACCTGTGAACAATAAGTGGTCGAATGGTTTCTTGGTAAAGGCTTGTGCAACATCGGCTTCGCCGGTGATAACGCTGACCAGTGTTTCATCAAAGGTTTCAGAGACGATTTTATTTAACAGTGCTGATGTTCGAGGCGTGTATTCGGACATCTTGATCATGGCTCGGTTACCAGCGGCCAGAGCAAAACATAATGGGCCAAGAGCAAGAAAGATCGGATAATTCCATGGAACCACGATACCTACAACACCTTTAGGCTGATACACCACCTTTGCTGATGCCGGTTGGAACAGCAGATTGACGTGACGCTTCTCTGGTTTCATCCACTTTTTCAGGTTCTTCATGCAGTAGTTAATGCCTGAAACGACAGACATGATTTCTGCAATCAGGGTTTCATCTTTCGAGCGACTGCTAAAGTCGGCATTAATGGCATCACAAATCTCATCTTCATATTTCAAGACCATTGCCTTTAAACGCTTAAGGTTGCTTAGACGCTCATTCAGGCTAGGCATCGGATTTTCGCGGAACGCTTTTTGTTGTGCGCTCAACACCTGACTCAGGTTTTGTATTTCGCGTTTGGATTCCGACAGTGCAATAACGTTTGCAACCATGATCTTGCTCCTCTCTGGCCGTCTGTGACCATGAAATTCGTGATGATTAAGTGCGATACTTGCTCTATTTATTATTTAGAGTAATTGCTCTAAATGAGAATTGCAACTGTTTTTGGCTATTAAATGCGCAATTAAGTGTTCAAAGTACGAGATCCATGGCGATTCTGGGGGGAAGGCTTTGACGCTACTGACAAGATAAGTGAAGATAGAGCTTAGACTCTAAACATAAGCTAAGTCAGCAAATCTAAGTAAGCGAAGTGCATGAATACAAAAGAAAGAATTCTTGAAGCGGCTCTGGTTTTATTTAATGAACAAGGCGAACGTAACGTCACAACGAACCATATTGCTGCACATTTGGGCATCTCGCCGGGCAATTTGTACTACCACTTCCGTAATAAGTCTGAAATTGTGTATGAAATATATCAGGAGTACGAACAGCTGGTAGATCAGACACTGGAAGTACCGGATGATCACGACCTGACCATCCAGGATAAAGCGCATTATCTTGAAGCAGTATTTGAAGGCATGTGGGTATTTCGCTTTTTACATCGTGATCTTGCCTACTTTATAGATAACGATGAACGATTAAGAGAGCGTTATACCGAGTTCAGCCGTCGATGCCTGGAAAAAGTGGGGGCCATTTATTATGGCCTTCGACGTGCCGGTATTATTGAGATTTCTGACGAAGAAATTAAAGCCCTAGCCATTAACAGTTGGTTGGTGGCTACGTCTTGGGCAACCTACCTTAGAACAGCAGACTACGACACTTCATTAGAAGATCAGATTACCCGGGATCGACTGCGCCGGGGAATTTATCAAGTGTTTGCTTTGGAGCGGCCGTATCTTAAACCACATGTTCGCGACGAAGTGGAACACGTTCAACTGAGCTTTCTGGCTGGGGAATAACGGCTAGTCTCAAACAGAGTGTCTAAGCACGAGATACCTCCAACACCTGAAGAGCAGTTGTTGTCGGTTAAAATCAGCATTTTGACGTGCTGGTTGTGAATAAGGTCACATTTTTTCAGTATACTTTGGCCTTTCAGCCTACTTCTTATTAAAAATGTCTGAAAATTAATCAAAAGCCTTCATAATAGTAAATAACAGTGGGATTCACTGTTCGATAAATAATAACAATAATCTTTGGAAAGGTTCCTTCATGGTCTGGTTTCGTAACGTACTTGCTGGGATGCTGCTCGCTTGGTCGGGCTCGTCATTTGCAGCTCTGGTTTCTGATGTAGATGTGGCCGATAAAATTACCTTGGCGGAAGGCGAAGCTGAGTTGGTTTTAAATGGAGCCGCGCTTAGAAAAAAATACATGATTGTTGATGTATATATTGGCGGGTTGTACCTTGAGCAAGCCTCTCGTGATCCTGATACCATCATCCAGACGGACGGCTACAAGCGCATGCTGTTTCATGTGCTTTTGAAGCGTGTAAGCGCCCGAAAAGTGGCGAATGCACTGAATGAAGCCTTGGTCATTAACATCACGAAAGAAGAGCACAATCGTTTAAAACCTCAAATCGATGACTTCCTTGCCTTGTTTGATGACATCCGATTGCATCAGGGCGATGAAGTGACCATTGACTACCTGCCAGGGCAGGGAACCTTGGTTCATATTCCCGGCAGGGAAGACACACTTTTGGAAGGCAAAGATTTCTATGATGCCCTGCTGAAAGTCTGGATTGGCCCTCAACCTGTCAGTAAAGACTTCAAGCAACAAATGCTGGGTGTCATGGATGAAGACGGGATGGACGAAGAGTCCTGACTTGCGAGAGACTTAATTCTGATCTGTTTGTGGTGTTAACTCGCCAGAAACATTTAGTAAATTCGAGAAACTTGTCTATAACTTAATATTGCTTGGTGGTAATTGATTGCCGGAAAAAAAAGCGAGGAAGTTTATGGCAAATTATAACGACAAAGATTTTTTCTCGAATGATAACCAACAAAAATCAAGGTCCAGTCATGTAGAACTGAGAGCCCAGTTGGAAAGCGACATTGAAAACTTTTTAAAGGCAGGTGGGGCGGTAACAGTGGTAGAGCCTAATGTGATGGCCGACCCGCCAAAGAAGCCTGAAACCAAATACGGTAGTCGCCCGATTTAAGCTCATCTACATCGCATTGGGCATTGGAGCTGTAGCCCATGCGACTCATCTTACCTCTTCTTGTTTTTTCTTTTATTGCCCTTGGTGGCTTAAGCCTTTGGTTCTCTCAGACATCGACTGAAACTGATCATACGTGGTCCGATACAATGATTCGCGATGATGAGCCAGCCCCAGTCGTCGATTCAGATGCCGGGATTTCGCCACAGAAAACCGTGACATACCAGGAAAATCAGCAAACTATTTCACCGTCCAAGCTTCGTGAACGTGAACTCATGATGTCATTACCACGCTCTTTGCAGGGCACAGATATCAATGGTGGCTTTGCCATTGATGACGATGGCCATTTGATTATTTCTTCCGCTAACCGGGACTTTTTTGAGTACTTTCTATCGGCGATGGGGGAGGAAAGCCTGGATCAAATAAAAGATCGCATGATTCAGCTCATTGAATTGCAACTGCCCTCACCGGCTAAAGAAGAAGCCATTCAGCTCCTGAATAATTATCTGGATTTTAAAGGAGCCTTGGTGAACCTGGAGCAAGAAGTAGGGGAAGGCTTAACTCAGTACGGAGATTCGCCGTTAGATCAGCACAGGGCCCGTTTGGACATGCTCAGCAATTTGCGACATCAATACCTGGGTGATGAGGCCGCGTCTGCGTTCTATGGTGAAAGTGAGGCTTTTGACCGATATATGCTGGATAAAATGTCACTGACCACCAATGCAGACTTGAGTGATACAGAACGGAATAAGGCCTTGTTAGCTTTGATGGAAGATGCTCCGGAGAGCATCAAGCCGCGATTGGAAGAAGAATATCAGATGCAGAAACTGAAGATGGAGGTGTCTGAATTAAAAGCCGCTGGCGCAGATAGCGAAGCGATTTATCAGGCGCGAGCCAAGGTGCTGGGTGAAGAGGCAGCTTCCCGTTTGCAACAAGTGGAGCAAGCGCGGACAGAGTGGGACAATAAGTATCAGGCCTATCAGTCTGAAAAGGCCCGTATACAGAATGAAGGTTTGAGCGACGATGCCTATCAGGCTCAGGTTGAGTTATTACAAAACCGCTACTTCGATAGTCAGGAGTTACGCCGGGTACAAGCATTGGACCGGATTAATAACGGGTAATGTTGCGAGCCGGTATCCTTTAAGTAAGTTGTTTCAGGTAGTTTTCAATCAGGCTTGGTAGTTCTGACAATCGGGTAGCCACGAGATCCGGTGTGCAATCCTCCCGCTGCCAGGTCTCATTGTGTTGGTTAAACCACAGGGTGTGCATGTTTAATCGTGCCGCGCCAAATACATCGTGTTCCTGATGATCGCCAATGTGCAGTACTTGTTGTGGTGTCAGTCCGGTGCGCTCTAATGCGGCCATAAATATTGGCGGCTCGGGCTTTGCAGCATCAAAATGCTCTGCGTTCAGCCCAAACTCAAACATATCCAATCCTAATTTATTCATGTCGGCATTGCCGTTGGTTAAGGCGGCTAAACGAAAGTCTTGAGCCAACCGTTCCAGTGTTGGCAAAGCATCAGCGTACAAGGTGACATTTTGGCGGGCGTCTAAAAAGCACTGAAAGGCACGTTCGCTCCCGGACACAGCTTCAGACGGAGCATAACCAGATCGAAGCAAGGCTTTTTCAAGACAAAAGCGACGGATCTCACTGACTCGATGAGCTAAGGCCGGGATTTCATCGGCCAGTTCCGACTTCAGCTGTCTTAAACTGAGTTTGGTGAATTGCGATTCAATCGCCGGGTAATGGGAGCAGAGGAAGTCCCAACAGGCTTGCTCTGCAGCCAGAATGACCGGGTCAGTATCCCATAGGGTGTTGTCGAGATCGAAGGTAAGAAGTTGAATCACAATGCGCCTTTGATTACTTTTTTGATCGTCTTGCCCGAGGATGGGCGTTGTCATAGACCTGAGCCAGATGCTGGAAGTCCAGGTGGGTATAAATTTGAGTGGTGGAAATGTCTTCGTGTCCGAGCAGTTCCTGAACAGCCCTAAGGTCGCTGCTGGATTCCAGCATGTGGCTGGCGAAAGAATGTCTCAGCTTGTGCGGGTGAAGATTACCTGACAACCCCTGACGCATCGCCCAGTATTTTAAGCGTTGTTGAATACTGCGCTGTTTCAGACGATGGCCTTGCTGTGTGGTGAAGACCGCCGCTTCCTGAGCGGGTGGTTGCTGTTCTTTCCAGGCGTCTAGGGCAATCAGCGCTTGTCGCCCGATCGGCAGAGAACGGGTTTTTTTACCTTTACCGGTCACAACCAGTTGCCCGCTGCGTTGGTCGATGTCATTCCAATTCAGGCTGACCAGTTCGGATAAGCGTAAGCCGGAAGAATAGAACAATTCCATAATGGCCTTGTCCCGGTATTCAATCCATTCGGAAGGAGCAAAATCCAAAAGAGCACTGAGTTGGTCGGCATCGAAGGTACCAGGCAATTTACGGTCGGCTTTCGGAGCACTGACAGCCTGGGCCGGATTAGTTTTGCAGAAGCCTTCTTTATTGAGATAAGCAAACAGGCTACGACAGGCAGAAAGATTACGTTGAATGCTTTTACTGGAGAGGTTTTGACGTTTCAAAAAGGCACTGAAAAACCGAATATGGCCTGCATCTACCTGCTCCCAGTTTCGTACCTGCTGCTGTTTCAGGAATTCAATGAAACGCGATAGATCGTGGCGGTAACTCTGAAGGGTATGTTCAGAGACTTGTCGAACGTTAGCCAGGTAGCGCAGAAACGCCTGTAATTCAGTGTCAGATACGCGGCTGGCCATGGCTTATTCATCCAGTGCGTGTTGTACAAACCGAGGCAACACCTGAGCCAGTACATCGGAAATATAGTTCAGGAACAGAGTTCCCATTCCGGCGCTGAAGCGGTCATCTTGTTCACTGCCGATGGCAAAAATACCGAGATCATGTCCCCGGCGGATTGGTGTGACGGCAGCGGATTTAATTTTCTCTGAACCTTGAGGGAACAAGAACTGTGTTAGTTCGTCATCCAGAACTCCGCAATAGGGTTGTCCGGATGCCACCCAGCGAGCCAGGGTTTCCGGCAACTGAGATTGCAGGACGATTCTCATATAGCTGTTGCTGCTGTGCTCTCGAGGTTGATCATCGCTGATACCGAAGGCAAACAACGAGCAGGCATTTAGTTCGAAGTCGTAAAGAATGCTGTTTTCCAGGGACAGGAACAAATCGTCCAGTGATTGTACATCGAGTAGGTCCAGCACCAGGCGACGGGTTTTCTCAAACAAACGATCATTCTCGCGAGCGATGGTCAGCATATCCCGCATGTGTTGGTCCAGCTGTGTGTGTTTCTCCCGGTAAAGATTCAATTGGCGCTCAACCAGAGACACAGCGGCACCCGTCGGATGAGGAATGCGCATTTTTGACAACAGTTTGTCGCGACCGACAAAGAAGTTTCTGTGCTTATTTAAGTATTCTTCAACTTGTTGATCAGTGATCTCGTTTACTTGTTCAGTCATCGTTACTGCTCTGTCGTCTGTGTTTCACCAGATCCGCCGTTAGAGGTAGATCTGTCCCTCAAATACCCGAGTGGCTGGCCCGGTCATTTTTACGGTGTAGCCTTCGCCTGACCACTCGATAAAAAGGCTGCCACCTGGTAGGTTAACTTTAACGCCGGGATCGAGCAAACCTCTCAGTTGCCCGGAAACTACCGCAGCGCAGGCTCCCGTACCGCAAGCCAGAGTCTCGCCCGCTCCGCGTTCAAAGACTCTCAGATTGATCTCATTTCGCGAGATCACTTCCATAAAGCCGACATTAACGCGCTGCGGAAAACGGGGATGACTCTCGATGGCTGGCCCCAGTGTTTCCACTGGTGCGGTGGCCACGGAATCGACTACTAATACACCATGGGGGTTGCCCATGCTGACAGCACCAATCTTCACTACCTGATCGTTCACTTCAAAGTCGTACTCACTTTGTTGACTGTCTGCAATGAAAGGTACCTTGTTGGGGGCCAGAACCGGTTCGCCCATGTCTACAGTCACGTCGCGATTGGATTGAACGTGCAAGGTGATTTTGCCGCTGCAGGTGCTGACTTTGATGGTGTTTTTTGCAGTAAGACGTTTGTCTTTGACAAAGCGGGCGAAACAGCGGGCACCGTTACCGCACTGTTCGACTTCACTGCCGTCAGCATTGAAGATGCGATAGGTGAAGTCCACGTCCGGCGAGCTGGGCGGCTCGACAATCAACATCTGATCGAATCCTACGCCAAAGTTACGGTCCGCCAGTTTACGAACCGTCTCTTCGTCCATTTTGTAATGTTGGGTGACCAGATCAATGACCATGAAGTCGTTGCCCAAACCATGCATTTTCGTGAACTTTAATCGCATTGGTGTCTTTCCGAAATACGTTGAATAAGGCTTAGTCGCAGATCAGCTGTTCACCGGCCAGCTGATGCTTGATGGTTTCACGCTGACGAATAAGATGAACCTTATCGCCATCAACCATGATTTCAGCGGCGCGATTGCGGCTGTTGTAATTGGAGCTCATGGTAAAACCGTAGGCACCGGCTGATTTGACGGCCAATAAGTCACCGGCCTGAAGGTCTAATTCACGGTCTTTCCCAAGGAAATCCCCGGTTTCACAGACTGGGCCAACCAAGTCCCATAATTTTTTGTCCTGCTGTTCACTGGGACGGATGCTAACCGGGACAATGGCTTGCCAGGCACCGTAAAGTGACGGACGCAACAAGTCGTTCATGGCACCGTCGATGATTGCGAAGTTCTTGTGTTCGGTAGGCTTTAGAAATTCAACTTGTGTGGTCATGATGCCTGCATTGGCAGCAATAGAGCGACCTGGCTCGAAAATCAGCTTCAGATTACGACCTTCAACACGTTGCTTGATTGCGGCCAGAAAATCGGCCACTTCCGGTGGCTGTTCGTCGTCATAAACCACACCTAAGCCACCGCCCAGATCCAGATGTTCGATGACGATGCCTTGTTCACCCAAGGTATCAATCAACATCAACAGACGATCCATGGCGTCAATGAAAGGTTGGATCTCAGTCAATTGAGAGCCGATATGGCAATCCATACCCACAACATTCAAGTGCTCTAGCGCGTGCGCACGCTGATAACAAGCGATGGCGTTATCTACGCTGATGCCAAACTTGTTTTCTTTCAGGCCTGTAGAAATGTAAGGGTGCGTTTTGGCATCGACGTCCGGATTAACACGAAGGGAAACGTCGGCAACTTTGCCCAATTCTCCGGCTACTTTGTTGATGCGGTCCAGCTCGGCGTCTGATTCGGCGTTAAAGCAGTAAATGCCTAACTCTAATGCGCGTTTAATTTCCGCTTCTGTTTTGGCAACACCGGAAAATACCACCTTGGAGACATCACCGCCTGCTGCAACTACACGCTCCAGTTCTCCTACAGAGACAATATCGAACCCGGCACCCAGTTTGCTCAGAACATTCAAAACCGCAATGTTGGAATTTGCTTTAACGGCGTAACACACCAAGTGCGGCACGTCTTGCAATGCGTTCTCGTAAGCCAGGAAGTGATTCTCAAACGCGGCACGAGAATAGATGTAACAAGGGCTGCCAAATTGGGCATGAATATCTTGTACGGCTACGTCTTCCGCAAACAGTTGGTTGTCTCGGTATTCAAATGCTTGAGTCATTGTGTATCTTTCTATGTCCTGTGGATCGGCAGGTTCAATAAAGAACCAAGGGCTTGTTTGTTCAATATTTCTTTTCGTCGATGTTTCTAACAGGCCACTCTTCTAACTGACGGTGCTGTTAACGAACGCTGTTAGCTAAAAGAGTCTCTGACTGCAGATGTTATGGCTCGCTGCGCTTCTTTGCCTGAGAGTCGGTTGCTGTGTCAGCCGACGGGCGTTTGGAAACAGCTGTCTCCGAAGACGCACTTTCAGGAAGGTATAAATCGCCTTTTTGGCCACAGCCGGACAGCGGAATGGCTAGACACGTTAAGAGCAGAGCCAGCAGAGGCGTTTTGATGCGACTGGGTTGTGCAGCGAAAGTCATGGCTTAAACATCCGTACATAAAATTCGACCGATTATATCAGCAATTCTGTATAAATGGATCAGCGACTTGTGGATAGGTTGATAAGTACCTACTTACCAGAAAATCCTTCTGATCAGTGTTTATAGTGATCGAAGGTTTTGACTTCCCAGCGATGTTGCTGATAAATCTTCAGCACCCATTGGTAAAACGGGCGTGATTTTAGGCGTTCCTGAAATTCCGCCAAGTCGTGAGGCAGTTTAATGTTGGCGGGTTGATAAGGATGTTCAATCGGTTGGCAAATCGGGCTTAATAACGCGGCGGCGGTTAAGTCGGCCCGGCTGAATTGATCTCCCACCAG
>JBFHTA010000152.1:0-9537 GCA_041590855.1 Pseudomonadales bacterium | reverse complement strand
GATGTGGATCAAAAGGGCATCTGGCAGTTGGCGGAAGAGTGCATGGCGCTAGCCAAGAAAGCCAAAGATAAGAAACTGCTACCGTCTGATATGCAGGGCGGTTGTTTTACCATTTCCAGTTTGGGCAGTGTTGGAGGAACAGCCTTCACCCCCATCGTAAACGCACCTGAAGTCGCAATTTTAGGGGTATCTAAAGCTGCGATGAAGCCGGTTTACGATGGCGAAGGCTTTGTTCCTCGCTTAATGTTGCCGTTGTCACTGTCTTACGACCATAGGGCCGTAAACGGTGCCGACGGCGCTCGATTTACCTCACTGTTAAGTGAGTTGCTGGGTGACATTCGTAACCTGGTTTTATAGTTCTTCCCTTGGTTATGCGTCAGGGTATAGCCGGCGCATAACTTTTTTTGCTTTGCTATCTTCCTTTGTTTGAGCCTGCATTTTTAGGTGCGGGCTTTTCTTTATCTTCAAACCTGAAATCCTGGTTACTGGTCAGCTTTGCTGATACCCGACAAAATTAGGGTGAAACGTCTAATTTATCATTCCACCATGGATAGTTACTTTTCTTGGTCTGCGTCTCGTGTTAGAGTAATTGCTCTAATTTAATGGATTGGCTCAATGCTGGCGCAGTATCATAGGTTTTTGGAATGCTAAAAGGGTTAAAAGACATGTTATTTTCTCTTCAAGTGAAAGGTTATCGTGGCGTGATGAACGCGCTGAAAGTGGCGGCGAAAGTGATTCCTATGCCTAAGCCCACATTGTTCAGTGGCCCTGGTTCGTCATTGGAAATGTGTGAAGCCATTGCACAGATGGGCACACAGAACATCCTTATTGTGACGGACGAAATTCTTCATAAGCTGGGTATTCTGGATAACATCAAAAAGTCGCTTGAAGAAAACGGCATCAACTTTGTGGTGTACGACGGTATTTTGCCTGATCCAACCTATGATCAAGTCGAAACCGGCTTGGCAATGTACAAGCAAAACGGCTGTGAGGCGATTCTGGCTGTGGGTGGAGGTTCACCGATTGATGCGGCGAAAGTGATTGCGGCACGTGTGACCAATGATCGTCCGATTAAGAAATTGTCTGGTTTCTTCAAAGTATGGAAAGCACCAGCGCCATTCTTTGCCATTCCTACTACTGCGGGCACCGGTTCTGAAGTGACCATTGCGGCTGTAGTGTCAGACCCTGTAACTCACCAGAAAACACCGTTGATGGACCCGAAACTGGTGCCTATGATGGCGTGTTTGGATGCCTCTTTGATGACGGGGCTTCCAGCACACGTGACCTCTGCAACCGGTATGGATGCACTGACGCATGCGGTTGAAGCCTATATTTCGATGAATGCGAGCCCGGACACCGACAGCTATGCGATCGCAGCAACGCGTTTAATCATGCAGAACTTGCCAAAAGTGGTCGAGAAGGGCGATGACATCGATGGTCGTCAAAATATGGCGTTGGCGTCTTACTACGCTGGTTTGGCCTTCACTAAAGCAAGTTTGGGCTATGTGCACGCGATTTCTCATAACTTCGGTGCCAAATACGGTACGCCACACGGTTTGGGTAACGCCATTGTTCTTCCTTATGTATTGGATTACTCCAAAGAAGCTGCTGCAGAGCGTCTAGCTAAGTTGGCTGAAGTCAGTGGGTTGGCTGTAGGTGGTGAAACAGACTTGGAATTGGCTCAGAAGTTTATTGATCGAATTCGTGAAATGAATGCCAAGTTTGGAATTCCGGCTCATCTGGAAGCCTTGAAGAAAGAAGACATTCCAGCGATCGCTAAACTGGCTTTGAAAGAAGCGCACTTGAACTACCCTGTACCCCGTTACATGGATCAGCAAACGTGCGAGCAGTTCATCAGTCAGATGTTGGCAGCATAAAGCGTTTCAGGGCGTTAGCTCAACTGTGAACTTAATCAGAATCCCCGCCTAATTAGTGTGGGGATTTTTTATGTCTCAAGACAACGAAAAAGTGGTAAATTAGTTTATAGTAACCCACTTCACTGAACATCAATGATTCACGTGAAACTCATGTTTTTTTGGTCTAACTTGGTTTTCTAAGTTATTGATTCAAAGGTGCTTATGGCAAGCTCTAAATCCAATCCAGAATATCAAAAACTGTTTGATGCATTTGAACGGGAATTAGGTTCCAGCTCGTCCGACTGGTCATCCTTGGTCAATAAGTTCGCTTATCGAGAGATGAAACCCCAGGAGCACTGGATTCAGGCGGGCGATTTCTGTAACGAGTTTTGCTTTATTTTGGATGGACTACTTCGCGTATATTACATTGATGATGCCGGTAACGAGGTCAATCAGCACTTTTATCAAGCCAGTGAAGTGATTGCGCCGATTAGTGCCATCATCAGTGATGAACCTTGCCAGTATTATATTCAGGCGCTGGAACCCTCGAAGCTGATGTTGGCCGATTACAATCAGTTGTCTGATTACGGCAGTGAAAACCCGGAATGGTTACGGTTGGAAATCAAAATGTTACAGCGGGTGTTTGTGAAAAATGCTCGTCACGAAGCCCGTCTTTTATTGGGAAATGCTGAACAGCGCTATAAGTGGTTCTGTAAAGAATACCCGGAACTGTTAGAGCGTTTGCCTCAGTATCACATCGCTTCTTTCCTGGGGATTACCCCGGTGTCTCTTTCTCGTCTTAGGAAGAAGGCGGAGGTTAAGTAATTACCTATCAACCGTGGTGAAGGATTCCGTTCATAGTAAGAGATTACTAATGAATTGTTGAAAATATGCTTTGTTGTCTGAAAATACAGCACAAAGTGTTGCGATTTCTGGACAATAAACATTCAACTCATTAGCATGCAGCCTTTGATTAATTTTTATTCAAGGGCTCCCTTATGGCATGGCGTCTTCCATTGTGTGCGGCTTTATGTTCCACACTGATCAGTGCGACGGGTTACGCACAAGTTACTTCTCATAACGCTCAGGCATCTTCTCCTCAGTTATATAAGCCAACCTCGGAAAAAGTCCTGGTGCGTTGGAATAACCAAATTGCGCGCAGTTCGCGAGTAGCGCCTGCCGGTTTTACAGTAAAGAAAACCTTTAAGCATCTGAACAATATCCAGGTGGTCGAAATACCTAGTGGTAAATCAGTAAAAGAAGCGGTTTCGGAATATCAAAAGATGCCCGGTGTGGTGCTTGTCGAGCCGGATTATCGTGTACATTCCCAACTTACCCCATCAGACCCTGATTTTAACCAGCTTTGGGGGCTTCACAATACCTCCAATACTGATATAAATGCGCCACAGGCGTGGGATTTGACCACGGGAAGCAGCAATGTTGTGGTCGCTGTGATTGATTCAGGGGTGGACTATAACCACCCTGATTTGGCCGCCAACATGTGGCAAAACCCCGGGGAAATTGCCAACAACGGAATCGATGATGATGGCAATGGTTACATTGATGATGTCTATGGTATTGATACCGCTAACAGTGATGCTGACCCTCTAGATGATAATGAACACGGGACGCATGTAGCAGGAACTATTGCTGCAGTGATGAATAACGACAAGGGCATTGTAGGGGTTGCTCCCCAGACTAAGATCATTGCCTGTAAATTTCTTGATGCATATGGTGGCGGAGATACATCTGCTGCGATTGAGTGTCTTGACTATCTCTATGACTTGAAGGTCAATCATGGCGTTAACCTGGTCGCGACTAACAACTCCTGGGGAGGCGGTGGTTCAAGCCAGATATTGAAAGAAGCCATTGAGAGACACGATCAGGAAGGAATCCTATTTATTGCCGCTGCCGGTAACTCTGGTCAGAACATTGACCAGGTTCCTGATTACCCTGCCGGTTATGATGTAGCTAACATCATTTCTGTGGCAGCCATTGATGAAAATGATCAGCTGGCTTATTTCTCAAACTATGGTGAGAGAAACGTCGACATTGCTGCACCAGGTGTCAATATTTATAGCACTATGCCCAATGGTCTGTACGGATCAATGGATGGTACCTCAATGGCTGCGCCTCATGTAACAGGCGCTGTTGCTTTGTTAGCGGCTCAGTTACCGAACGAATCGGCAGACGTGTATACACGATTAATTACCAAACTGGGTATCCAAGTGCCTTCTTTGAATGGAAAAGTGGCTGGTGGTCAACGTTTGGTTCTTTGGGGAGAGAACCAGGATGGTCCTCTGAACTGTGAAAATCAATTAATCGTTAGCTTGATTGAGCCTGTGTCAAGTTCAGGCAGAATTGAGACGACTCCGGGTTCTGAGCTGACGTTCAAGGTTGCGGTTCATGAATGTGGTGTACCTGTGACCGGTCAGTCGTTTACTGCCATCATTGATGGGCAAGATCTGTCTGAACTGGTGGATGATGGTACTAACGGAGATGAAGTCGCTGATGATGGCATCTATACGGCAACCGTTGAAATTGAATTCCTGGGGGAAGCCACGGTAACTTTCTCTGGTGGTATTGATAACCAGATTTTGATCCGGAGTCAGCCTGTCCCGTCTATCAGAGAAGTACCTTATTCTTATGTTGAAATTCAGGGTACAGCGCTGAACCAAGGTGACGATACCGCCAGAGAAGTATCGCCAGGTTTTACACTACAGTGGCCTTGGGAATCGGTTGAAACCTTATTTGTTAGCAGTAATGGGGTTATTTCTGCGGGTGAAAGTAATTCTTCATTAAGCAATAGGCCATTACCTGCTTCAGGCTTTTCACATGCGCTTATGTTGTTCTGGGATGATTTATATCCTGGCAATGGCGATGTGTATTATGAAGTGATTGGTCAAGCTCCAAATCGACAGTTGGTGATTGAGTACAGAGATTACAGTTTCTGTTGTTCAGCTCCTGCTTCAAATGAAGAAGCCCTTGATTTTCAGGTGGTAATGTATGAAAACAGATCTGAATTATTAATTAACTATAAGGATATGGACTTTCCTTCTAATGTAGAAAGAGGACAAGGATCATCGGCCACTGTTGGTTATCAGTTTGACGGTGAGGCGGTTACGCTTTCGCATAATCAAGCGATGATTCAAAGTCGAACCAGCTACCGTATCACGTTGGGCGATTTTTCAGATTATCCAGAAGTAACACGTTTGGCCACCACTGGTCTGTTCAGACCGGGTTACCCTGTATCCTTTGAGGTAGAAGGCAGTTCGCCAACGGAAGAAGCTATTAATCTTTCCATTGAGTTCGGTGATGGTGCAAGTCAGATTTTAGATGGGACATCTGTGGTCACCGAGCATGTGTATGAAGAGCCAGGGCAATATGATGTTGTAGTCCGGGTCGATGCAGCCGGTAAAACCACTTATCGTGCAGTATTGGTTGAGATATTACCTTTCACAGATACTGAGCAGGCTATTCTCGATGAGTTGATTGGAAACGTCCAGGCGGCACCGGAAGATTATGGTTTGATTTCCATTGAAGATCATCAGACGGCAGTAGATACGGCGATTGCCGATACCATTACTCAAGTGACAGAAATGCCTGGTGATTATGGGTTGATCTCTAACGAAGATCACCAAACGGCCGTGGATGTGGCCATTGATAACACTATAGCTCTGATCACAGACTCCCCGGAATCTTATGGCTTGGTAGATGCAAGCACACTTGAGCCCGTTACGGCTGATGTGGTCGATGCGCTTGCCGAAGGAACGCATTTATTGGGCAGTTCAGAAGCTATCACAGATCTTACTACAGTTTTTGCTGACGCCCGTCTGGTCTGGATTTACCACGAAGAGCAAGGCTTTTTGGGCTGGTCTGCAGATGCAGAACTTAGAACCAAGATTGAGAACTCAGGCTATGGCCGATTGCAAGCCATTGAAGCTGGAGCTGGTTTCTGGGTTAAGAAGTGAGGACATTTGAATGACTAACTATCTAAAACTGTCCTCCGTTGCTTTGCTTATTTCATTTTTAACCGCCTGTGGCGGTGGAGGAGGGGGCGGCGGCAGCAGTGATGATCGCCCCGTGTCCAATCCGGTGAATGGTTCGGCGAGTAAGGGGATTATCGCTCAAGGTGCGGTTTCGGTATGGCAGGTATCAGCTGGTCAGCGTCCGGTAACGCCAATTGCTCAGTGGCAAACGTCTGATATTGGTGAATTTTCGGGTAACTTGCCCGTCACCTCTGGCCAGATGCTTTATGTGGAAGTTCGGGGTAACGCGGACGGTAGCTCTACCATGTATTGTGATCTGCCGTCTTGTGGTCAGGCTACATCCCCAGCATTGGATGCCAATCAAAACGGCATCGTAGATTTTGGTGAATGGACCGCTATTGATGATGACATAGTTATCTCGGCCTACGTTCAATATCAAGGTGGAAGTATCCCGGTTCGAGTGAATCTGTTAACTCACATGGTGAGTCAGTCCTTCGAAAACACTCCCACCAGTGATGAACTCGAAGAAGCCTATGAAGAGTTACAAGCACGTCTTGAGCTATCGAACATGCCTGATCAGTTGGTTCCTTTCCCATCAGAAGAGACTCAGCCTATTACAATTAACCAGCTTAAAGATAATCTGGTTGTTCAGGGGTTATTAGCCAACTTGGGAGCAACAACACAGGTGGCGGAAGCGGTTGCCACTGTGGCCGGGATTTATCAACAAGACCCGGAACTGGCGTCTGATACCATTTCTGATGCAGACATTACTCGTCATGCAATTGAGTTAACTGAGCTGTTGGAGGGTTCTCCTCTGTTTCAAGAGTTAACTCCTGAAGAAGTATCATCGCTTACTGAAGACCTTAACCAGAGACACGATGAGGCGGCAGAGGACGAGAACAAATTGTCCTTGTCTGATCTGCCCATGTTACCGCCTGAGTTACTTTAATAAAAATGTTTTTGCAGCGATCCTAATAGCTGTTTTGACGCTTGAAAGCCCGTATGAATCAGGGATGTTTACTGATTCGTACGGGCTTTTTATTGAGCTTATGGCGCTACAACGTCATTACATACTGAACCAGATCACTGACCTCTTCAGAGTTATCTGCGCACCACGGGTGTGGTGCTGCTGGCATACCAATAGGACCAGGCGTACCCATTTCATCCGGGCCAAACTCCGCCCGCATTTTTTGGTAATCCCAGTAGTAATGGTCGTCATCCCAGTCGACGGTAGTGAAGTATTTGTGACGCTCGATGAATAAGTTGCGTTTGTAGCCTTTATCCAATTTGGTGAGATAGTCGGATTTAGGTACTCGGAACACATCGCCTCGGCGGTTTAAATCCGGCGCAGTGATGGGTTGATCAACTGAGCCAGGTTCTGGTCTAACCGGTGTGTGCAGGGTGTAATACTGCTTGTAGAGTTCCGAGTTCTCATCGCATCGAGCCGGGTCGACCAAATCAGTCATATTGCGGACGTGGCCATCGGACAATAACCCTCGGTTTTGTACCCAATACATATCGCGCAGGAAGGTGGCACGAATGGATTCGGTCTCTTTTTGGTAGATAGTGGGAGAGAAGAAACGACCCACTTCATCCAGTCGAATCATTTTCTCGTTGGAGTTCAGACCCACGCCATCGCTGTGACAGCTACCGCAATCTCTTTCAAAGGTTTCCTTTCCTCGTTCAACAGAAGCAACAACGCTCGGGTAAGATTGCCAACCAGACGCCAGAAACTCGCCTTCTTGCAGAACCGGCACTTCACGCGTTTTGGTTACTTCCAAGTCCGGTTGTTCGACCCAGATACCTAACCAGTTCCTTTTCTTAGGCTGAGGCACCATTTCCGTGTAGCTTTCGGTACGCATCTCGGTGTCAGTTTGCTCGGCCAGCAACCCTTTTTGCTTCAGCCAACGATACATGCCGATGTTTCTAAGCAGGTCATCGTCCTTATCCAGCTGAGTCATGTAGGCAGTAAGCTGCTCCAGAGGGGCTTTGCGCATAGCACCTTGAGCGCCGTCCGGTTCTTCTGAATGAATGTAAGACCCTTCAAATCCGACATAAGACTCGGTGTGCGATAACGAACGGCGTATGCCCATGTAGTTGGTGACGTTAGGAATGGCAATGGGGGAGAATTGATAGTCGTTGTCGGTATGGCTGCCTTCGCCGTTGATGCGCACCATGTTGTGTTCACCTGCACCGGAAGGCATGTGGTAAAGCAACATGTCCTTGGCAATGCGCTCATCACCTTCCGCCCAGGCTGGCCCAGGCTCTTTCTCATAAATGCCTTTGAACTTCTTGAACAGGGTTTGCAGAACCGTCCATTTCATCGACCATTCTGGGTTAGGTAAACCCGGGAAGACTTTGGTGACTTGCTCGCCGGAGGTGTTCTGATAATTAATCTGATAGCCATGGCATGAAGCACAGTTGAAGCCAATGAATTCGCCTGGGCCTGTGTAGGGGGCGTTACCTTCGGCGTAGCGGTAACCAACCCAGCCGGTGTCTCGGGTGTTGCCTTCAAATTTGGCGGGGGCCAGGGTTAAGAAACCGGGGATCGGTGTCGGCATGGGATAGGCATCAAAATAAACGTCTTCGATGGCTTCATCCGGTACTTGTCCGGGCACGGTCTTGTATGCGCCGAACAGTTTACGAGGGTCAGCATAGCCACCTGCAATCGGATCGAAGGCTCGATAATTGAAGATCGCAGGCCAGTCGAGATTACGAACCCAATGGGCAACGCCAATGTTGTAATCGTAGGACCAGAAGATCTCCCGACCTTTCTGAACCAAGTGTTCAAACTCCGGGTTATCCACAGTCAGTGGAATCGGGTCACTGGCTTTGGTGTCGCTTAACGTAGACACCACATCACACTGATGCTGGAAGGTATCACTGATGATGCGGGAAGTTTGGGCATCAATGACGTTATGCGGTTGTTCCGGGTGAATCAGTGATTCATTGGCTCCGGTACGTTTTTGAACTTGAACAATAAGCGGACCGGAACTGGCGTGATCCGGCATCCGGAACTGAATTTCATGAGGCTGCCAGCTCAGGATATTCTTCGGCCAGCTGTCGACTTGTTCTTCGGTTTCGTAGTTAACCTGATCGGCTGTGGATAACTTCTGGTCGAACATCCGCAAGTCGGTTTCCAGAATGCGGGTATTTCCTAACATGATCTTGCTGAAATCAATCTCGGTGCCTTGACCGAAACCACTGCCGGAGAGAGTAACGATGTCGCCGGGTTTGAGTGTGAGAGGTTGATTGCCAAGGCGGGTCCACATAGGAACTTGATTCACTGAAATCATATCAATCACGGGTTGAGGGAAGGCTTGCGCCGCAGAATCCAAGCGCGCCTGTTCTCTGGCGTAATCTGTAGTACAGAGCTCTTCCTGATGAGGAAAGTCGCCGGGTAATGGGGTCAGAATGGTCGCGTAGCTATTGCCTGAGTAAGATTGGCTGATGGCTAAGGTGAGAATCACGGGTGCAGCCAAGCCCGGCGTCAGCCGCCGTTTGGGTTGTTGAGTCATGGTGTGTCCCTAATCGTTATTATTTTTATCTATTTCGGGTGTGGTCATTAATTGACCAGAATAAAGACTCTATGAACCCTTCGCGTGCGGAACAATGTTATGCGTGGCCTTGGCTTGTTTATGGACGACAGATTCGTGTCCTTAGTGTTAAGTAGTCGACATTTCACACCGGGG
>JBFHTA010000151.1:0-9613 GCA_041590855.1 Pseudomonadales bacterium | reverse complement strand
TTCACCGTTTCGCTTAAGCTGTATTTTTCTTAATGAACCGCTCTCCTTTACTCCCCCACTCACCATAATGGCATGAGAAAGAGTAGATAGAGCACTCACAGTATAGGAACCCGGTTTCCACGCATCCCCCAAGACAAAAACACGCATTGATCGAAGCTCGCCCATTGTAACAACCGATGTCACACCAATTTTCTGATTGTTTATTCGGGTGGAGATTACCTCTCTCGCTTCACCAAACTCCAAGCCTGCAACCCGAACCAAACCAAGCCCTGGAATATTAATACTACCATCACGTTGCACAACCAAAGTGTACTGAGCGCTTTCTTTGCCAAACAAGGAAAGCTCAAACTTATCCCCCGGCCCAATAATGTATTCTTGCGGGACCGGAATATCGGTAGCAGGTGCAAAGGTAGTTGGCGCAGAAGCGAACAAGTCATAACCAAAAGGCTTTAATGAACTGAAAACACCAGATTTGTGAGTAACAGGTGTCTGCTGCGGTTCAACCTTACGCTCTTGGTATATCTCTGGTTGAGTCAATACATCTTGATTATTAGCCTGTACTCCATTGTTATTAAGCATCTGTAAAGCTTTGCTTTTCTGATCAGCAGGCAAAGTATCAAACAAAGCACGATGTTGCGGAGGCACAGAAGAAGGAGCAGAGTAGGCAGTTAAAGAGAAAAAGCAGAAAACAAAAGAGATCAGAGTTAGATACTGACGAAGTGGCATAGCCTACTATCCTTGAAATTTATCCTTGAGAAGATCAAACAGGCCCGAATGCGGGCTCAAGCGTTATTTTTCTGGTGCCCAATTTACACTGATTTATCGAATGCTTTCAATCTTGTTTGTGAACTTTCTTACTTTTTTTGTTTTTTGGTTGGAAATCACTCAAATTATGTGCTGTCATTAGTCTATTAAGGCACGGAGTGACCTTAATATTGGCCAATATTAACTTTTGAATTATAAGGAAAAACCATGAAAAAATTAGTTGCTTCTCTTTTCGCGGCTATGCTTGCTCTTTCTCCTGTAGCATTTGCTGAAGAAGAAGGTGCTGCTGCGAGTGGTGGCGGTAGTAGCGCAGGTGCTGCTGGCGGCGCTGCTGGCGCTGGTACAGGCGCAGGCGCAGGGGCTGCGGCTGGTGCGGCGGCTGGCGCTGCTGGTGCTGGTGCTGCTGGCCTAGGTGCTGCTGCCGCTGCTGTTGGTGCTTCAGTTGCTGCTGCATCTAACTCTGAATCAACAACTATTACCACGTCTACTCGTTAATAGTGTTGCAATTAAACTAAAAAGGCGCCAATCGGCGCCTTTTTAGTAACTACCTTTCGGGGGGACTCAAAGAGCTACTGATCTTGTTCTGCTCGCTTGAACACCCACTCCTTATCAGAGGACTCTTCCGGTGAATACTGATAGCCTTGATAATCAAACGCCTTTAAATCCTCAGCTTGTGTAATTCTGTTATCCACCGCATAGCGTACCATCAAACCACGCGCCTTCTTGGCATAAAAACTTATGATCTTATATTTTCCGTTTTTCTCATCTTTAAAAATGGGAGTAATAAGCTTGCCGTTCAATTTCTTAGTGTTTACTGACTTGAAGTACTCCGTAGATGCAAGATTCACCAACACATCAGAACCCAAGGTTTCTAATTGCTGATTAATGTAGTCTACATTGTTATCTCCCCAGAACTCATACAAATTCTTGCCGCGAGCATTCTTCAGTTTAGTTCCCATTTCCAAGCGATAAGGGCGCATAAGATCTAGCGGCCTTAGTATCCCATAAAGGCCAGAAAGGATACGCAAATGCTGTTGAGTAAAGTCCAGCTGATCTTCAGATAAGGTTTCCGCATCCAAGCCAGTATACACATCCCCTTTAAAGGCCAAAACTGCTTGCTTTACAGTTAAATCTTCCAACTGATCCTCATCAAAGGGGGCCGTCCATGCCTGGAATCGATTAGCATTCAGCTCACCCAGTTTTGCACTGATTTTCATTAACTCTGAAATATCGGTAGGAGACTTTTCTTTAAGTACATTAACCAACTCCGCCGAGTCTTCCAGAAACAAGGGCTGAGTAAACTTGTTAGTGGTTGGCTGTGTTTCATAGTCCAGCGTCTTCGCTGGTGAGATCACCATTAACATTTTTGATCTTCCTATTTGGATCTTTAAAAGAATACGATATTCCAAACAAACAAAACCCGATCATTGAGATCGGGTTTCAATGTACAGGCAAGTTTACAAAACTAACGCCCAGATGTAAGGAAAAAACATTTAATAAACATCATTAGTTTTTCCCATCACCTTTTTATTTTTTCTTAGCTGCTGGCTTTTTCTTGGCAGGTTTCTTAGTTTCAGTGTAGGTCCACTTTTTCGTATCCGGATCATAAAACCCCGTCCATCCCGTTGCTTTACCTTCAGCATTTTCAGTCATCAGGTATTGCTGCTTGGTTTTACGACTGAAGCGAATCTGAGCCTCATTTCCATTCTCATCGTGAGTCTCCCCTTCCAACAAGAAATGGTATTTAGGATCAATCTCTTCTTTGTGCGGCAACAGCTCTACCACCTTCGGAGCTCGCGTCTCACGGTTTTTCGGGAACTGACTCGCTGCCAAGAACATACCTGTCGCTCCATCGCGCAGAATATAATGATCATCTACTTTCTGACACTTCAATTCCGGCATTGGCACAGGGTCCATCTTCGGCGGCGCAGGCTCACCGCTCTTCAAGAGCTTACGAGTATTCTTACACTCTTCGTTAGTACAGCCAAAGTACTTACCAAAACGGCCCGTTTTCAGCTGCATTTCAGAGCCACACTTATCACATTCAATCACGGGGCCATCATAGCCTTTGATTTTGAATGTGCCCGCTTCCAGTTTATAGCCAGAACAAGCCGGGTTATTTCCGCAAATATGAAGTTTACGCGATTCATCAATGAGATAGCTTTCCATCGCATTATCACACTTAGGACAACGTTCTTTCTGTCGAAGCGCAAGTGTTTCAGCTTCGTCCTGCTCACTTTCAGTACTGCCCTCAACGACAGCTACAGCATCATCACCCGGAGCTAAATTTAAGGTTTTCTTACATTGCTCATCTTTTTTGAGCGCATAGCCGGAACATGCTAAAAACACGCCAGTGGTTGCATTACGGATCAACATGTTGCGACCACAGTCTGGACACTTAATATCTGTTTCAGTTGGAGTATTTGGCCGCATTCCCTCCTCGGACTCAGCATGCTCCAACTTGGTTTTAAAGTCTCCATAGAATTCATCAAGCAATGCCTTCCACTCTTTGGAGCCTTCAGCAACATCATCCAACTGCTCTTCCATGCCTGCAGTAAAGCCATAATCCATCAGATTATTAAAGCTTTCCAACAAGCGGTCGGTAACGATCTCACCCATTTTTTCTGCATAGAAACGCTTATTTTCAAGACGAACATAACCACGATCCTGGATAGTAGAAATAATGGAGGCATACGTGGAAGGTCGACCAATACCACGTTTTTCCAGTTCCTTAACTAACGCGGCTTCACTGAAGCGTGCTGGCGGCTTAGTGAAATGCTGTTTCGCTTCCACATTATTCAGATCCAACTGATCACCTTGCTTCAAATCCGGCAAGGTAATGTCGTCTTCCTTCTTCGCCAATTGTGGCATCACACGAGTATAGCCATCAAAGCGCACAACCCGGCCACGAGTTTTAAGCTCAAACTCATCAGCTGTCACAGTAATTGTTGTGGAAGTATATTCTGCAGGTACCATCTGACATGCCACAAACTGACGCCAAATCAATTCATATAAGCGTTGAGCATCACGCTCCATATCTGATAAAGAAGCACCGGATCGATTAACATCCGACGGACGAATCGCTTCGTGCGCTTCCTGAGCCCCTTCTTTAGAAGAATAAACATTTGGGCTATCAGGAAGATACTTCTGCCCGAAATTATCATCAATGTAGCCACGACAAGCCTCTACAGCGTCTTTACTCAATGCAGTAGAGTCAGTACGCATGTAAGTAATGTACCCTGCCTCGTAGAGTCTCTGAGCCAGCATCATGGTCTTTTTCACACCAAAGCCCAGTCGAGTGCTTGCGGCCTGCTGCAGAGTAGAAGTAATAAATGGTGCGCCCGGCTTTGATTTAGTAGGCTTATCTTCGCGCTTTGATACCTGATAAGATGCTTTTTCTAGCTTTTCGACGGCTGCCTGTGCTTGCTGCTTATTTACAGGACGAAAGTTTTCACCACTTTGCTTCGCAACCTGGAACTTTATACCCTGATCAGCCGCATGATTCAGATATGAGAAGGCTTCCCAATATTCTTCTGGATTAAACGCACGAATTTCCCGTTCACGTTCAACCACCAAACGGACCGCCACAGACTGAACCCGGCCAGCGGACAGACCACGAGTAATTTTACTCCACAACAGTGGAGACACCATAAAACCAACAACCCGATCAAGAAAACGACGCGCCTGCTGTGCGTTTACTCGATCCATATTAAGCTCATCCGGCTGCTCAAAGGCTTCTTTAATGGCCGTTTTGGTAATTTCATTAAAGGTGACGCGACTGAACCTGTCTTCTTCGCCACCTATAATTTCACGCAAGTGCCAGGCAATGGCCTCTCCCTCTCTATCCAAATCGGTTGCGAGATAGATATGGTCGGCATTTTTTGCGAGTTTTTTTAACTCATCGACTACTTTTTCTTTTCCGGGCAATACCTGATAAGTGGCTCGCCAATCCTTCTCAGGATCAATCCCCATCTTTTCAATCAGCTGTTTATGCGCTTTTTGCTTTTTGTAAGCTGCCTTCTCTTCCGGAGCCATCTTCCTTGTTTTGGCAGCCTCTGCTGCTCTGGCTTTGGCATCCACGGGCTTCTTAGAACCCGCACCCGTTGGCAAATCTCGAATATGACCAACACTCGACTTCACCACAAAGTCATTACCTAAATACTTATTGATGGTCTTTGCCTTTGCAGGGGACTCCACAATTACCAAAGATTTCGCCATACGTTCCTTACTCGTCACCAAAAAATGTCAGCGCAAATGCGACTGTAAAATTATTATTTTCCGAATATATAGGGGTAATTCTTCACAGGGTCAAGAAAAGTTTGTGTTCTTATTCTTTCATTTCAAAGACAAAAAAGCCGAGGAAAACCTCGGCTTTTCTGCAAATCAGGGCCTAAATTATAGGCGCTCCCATACGGTAGCAACACCCTGACCCATACCGATACACATAGTAGAAACACCTAGTGCACCGCCCTTCTGGTTCATAATATGAAGAAGGGTAGTAGAGATACGAGCACCTGAACAGCCTAATGGGTGACCAAGAGCAATTGCACCACCGTTCAAGTTAACTTTCTCTTCTGCAACGTCTTGCAACTTAAGGTCTTTAACACACGGTAGAGACTGAGCTGCGAACGCTTCGTTAAGCTCCCAGAAGTCAATATCAGTAGTTTGTAGACCAGCACGCTTAAGTGCTTTCTTAGTTGCAGGAACAGGACCGTAACCCATGATTGCAGCGTCACAGCCAGCAACAGCCATAGACTTGATGCGAGCCATTGGCTCAAGACCAAGCTCTTTAGCACGAGCGTAAGACATCATCAACATCGCTGACGCACCGTCAGAAAGCTGAGAAGATGTACCCGCAGTCACAGTACCACCTTTCGGGTTAAATACTGGACGAAGCTTGCTTAGGCTCTCTGCTGTTGTTTCAGGACGAATAGTTTCATCTTCAGTTACAAGAACTTTGAAACCATTTGCGTCATGACCTTCGATCGCAACGATCTCGTCTTTGAAACGACCTTCAACAGTCGCAGCATGCGCAAGACGGTGTGAACGTGCACCAAACTCATCCTGGGCTTCACGGGAAATGCCGTGCATTTTACCAAGCATTTCTGCAGTAAGACCCATCATGTTAGATGCTTTTGCAGAGTACTTAGATGCTTCAGGGTTATGGTCAAAGCCATGTTGCATATCAACGTGGCCCATGTGCTCAACACCACCAACAACAAATACATCACCGTTGCCAGTCATGATGCCCTGCGCCGCAGTGTGGATTGCAGACATTGCAGAACCACAAAGACGGTTAACAGTCAAAGCACCAGCTTCTTTAGGCACTGAAGTCATCAAAGAAATTTGACGAGCAACGTTAAAACCTTGTTCTTTAGTTTGGTTAACACAACCCCAGATTACGTCTTCAACGTCTGCTGGGTTAGCGTTAGGGTTACGCTCGAACAGAGCGTTGATTAGTGCAGCAGACAAAGTCTCGGCACGAACGTTACGGAAAGCACCGCCCTTAGAGCGACCCATTGGCGTACGTACGCAATCGACTACTACTACATCATTAGGATTATAACCCATTGATTTTCTCCTATTGGTATCCTGGTCGTCTATTAGCCGAAGTATGTCTCGCCTTTCTTAGCCATTTCACGCATCTTTTCAGTTGGGTGATATAGTTTGCCAAGATCAGCGTACTTGTCAGCGATTTCACAGAACTTGTCTAGACCCATTGAGTCGATGTAACGCAATGCGCCGCCACGGAATGGAGGGAAACCAATGCCGAAGATAAGACCCATATCTGCTTCAGCAGGATCTTCAACAATACCTTCTTCCAAACAACGAACAGTTTCAATACACATTGGAACCATTACGCGTTCGATGATTTCTTCATCAGAGAAATCTTTCGCTTCGCCTACAACGTCTTTGATAAGTTCGTATACAGACTCATCAACAGTCTTCTTAGGCTTACCTTTACGATCTAGTTCGTAAGCGTAGAAACCTTTATCGTTCTTCTGACCATAACGATCATTTTCGAACAACACTTGCATAGCAGACTTGTAGTCAGCCTTCATACGGTCAGGGAAGCCTTCCGCCATAACTTCGTTAGCGTGAACAGCTGTGTCCATACCAACAACGTCAAGTAGGTAAGCAGGACCCATTGGCCAACCGAATTTTTCCATAACCTTGTCAACTTTCTGGAAGTCTGCGCCATCACGCAATAGACCAGCGAAGCCACCGAAGTATGGGAACAATACGCGGTTAACTAGGAAACCTGGGCAGTCGTTAACAACCACTGGTGTTTTACCCATCGCTTGAGCGTAAGCAACAACCTTAGCAACAGCTTCGTCAGACGTCTTCTTACCACGAATGATTTCCACTAGAGGCATCATGTGTACTGGGTTGAAGAAGTGCATACCCAAGAAGTTTTCTGGACGCTTAAGGTCTTCAGCCAACAAATCAATAGAGATAGTTGACGTGTTAGAAGTAATGATAGTGTCTTCAGATACCAGATCTTCAACTTCTGCCAATACTGCTTTCTTAACTTTTGGATTCTCAACAACCGCTTCAACGATCACATCAACGTCACCAAACTCAGAGTAAGTTAGAGCTGGGATAATGTTGTTAAGAACTTTACCTGCATCAGCAGCCTTCATGCGGCCTTTATCAACGCGCTTAGCAAGTAATTTGTTTGCTTCAGAAAGACCCAAGTCGATACCCGCCTGGTTGATGTCTTTCATGATGATTGGCGTGCCTTTAAGCGCTGACTGGTAAGCGATACCGCCACCCATGATACCAGCACCAAGAACTGCAGCCTTCTTAACAGGCTCAGTTTTAGGCATGTCTTTCGCTTTCTTCTTCAACAACTGATCGTTCAAGAACAAGCCGATTAGAGCTTCAGCAATGCTGGTTTTCGCCATTTTAGCGAACCCTTTTGCTTCAACTTCAAGAGCCTTATCACGAGTCATACCAGCGTGCTTCTGCATCGCTTTGATCGCTTCGATAGGCGCAGGGTATTGACCCTTAGTCTGACCAGCAATGAAACCTTTAGCAGTTTCAAATACCATCATGCTTTCCATTGGGTTAAGAAGCAATTTGCCAGTCTTTTCAGCACGACGTGCTTGATAGTCCAACTCGCCTTCAGCAGCGCGCTTAACTAGATCAACCGCAGCATCCAACAACTTCTCTGGAGCTACAACTGCATCAACTGCACCTTCTTTCAATGCAACAGGAGCTTTCTTCTCTTTAGTTGCACAGATCCACTCGATTGCGTTGTCCGCACCGATGATACGTGGAAGACGAACAGTACCACCCCAACCAGGGTAGATACCTAGTTTAACTTCAGGCAAACCAACTTTTGCCTTCTCAGACATAACGCGATAATCACACGTCAGGCAGATTTCAAAACCACCACCAAGCGCGATGCCGTTAATTGCAGCAACGGTTGGGAAAGGTAGGTCTTCAACAGAAGAGAAAATCTTGTTTACTTGGATGTTCGCCGCTACCAATTCTTCTTCTGGTAGTTTGAAAGTGTCAGTAAACTCGGTGATGTCTGCACCAACGATAAAGACATCTTTTGAACTTGTCAGAACAAGACCTTTAACGTCGTTCTGACCCTGGATTGCTTCTACCGCAGCTTTCAAATCTTCAATAGTTTGACGGTTGAATTTGTTAACCGACTCACCTTCAAGATCGAAATTAAGCTGCAAAATGCCGCCTTCGATTTCTTTAACCGTGATGGCTTTACCTTCGTAAATCATCAACTGATCTCCACGCTATGTTTTAGCTATTTTTGGTCGAAACTGGAAAGACTAATCATTAGTACCTTCCAGCATTCCTCTTTGCTGACTGAACGATTGCTAGGTGCATTCAGTTCAAACCAGCTCCCTTACCAGGGTTTAATCAAGAACCTAAAAACTGAATAAATATTAAACAATTCATACGCTCGTTTGATTCTTAGTGCGCACACCATGAGTAAAAATGAAAGGAATGTCAATCCTTTCTTATGATTCACAGTCTACCGCCAACAGGGGGTTTCGCCCTGAACCTTAGGTTTTTATTGACATATCAACCATTTACTTTAGTGCCGACAATTTTCCCTTCGGACTGAACCTAAATAGGGGCTCCGCAAAAGAAAACAACCCCAAGCAGAACATTTACTGCTCAATAAAGTGCCATCAGCATAGTCGACCAAGTCTAAATCATCCACGCAAGGCAGAACCTTTTATCCGAACAGAACTTTCATTTTACAAAGGATTGATTTAAAACAAGCAACCCCCATATAGATGGGTTCCCTTACCTTTCGGTAGTTGTCTTTCAGTGTGTATAAAAAACCAAATAAGTAGCCAAGCATGATTTCGCCAAAACGTATTGTCCAAACCCTGCTGGATCACTGGCCTACGATCCAGACACTTATAGCAAGAAGCGAAACAGGCAGCTTCACTTTTCAGAATCTTCAGTCGTTGATTCAACGACACAACCCTGCGTACTCATCAGAACAGAGTTTTAAAGAAGCACAACGTTTACTGACCAACGAGTTGGTTATTCCACTGGCAAAATCCAGTGAGCTAGAGCTGAACCTCCCCATCCTGGAGTTTGGCCAATTTCTGCTGGATGAACACACCTTAGGTTTAGCTGAAGAAGTATCGGTGTTGATTGACGATATGGACCGTTTGACCACTCGAGTACAGTCTGCAGCCGCAGACCGGGATGCCTACGAAGTCAAACGCAATCTCTACAAACTGGACGATCGTATTCGCAAAGTGATCAAACATTTCCAACACAATGAAATTGCCATCGCCAACCTAGTGGAAGACGCCAAATCCCAAAAATCGTCCATCCCTTTGGAAAAGCGTTATTC
>JBFHTA010000150.1:0-9660 GCA_041590855.1 Pseudomonadales bacterium | reverse complement strand
CGTAACGTTGCCCGTTTGTATGCGAATGCCGGTGCAGCTATGTCGATCTGGACAATGGGCATCAACCAAAGTACTCATGGTTCAGACGGTGTAGTCGGTATTAACAGTCTCAACCTGATCACGGGTAACATCGGTAAGCCGGGCGGTACTTCGCTTTCCATTACCGGCCAGTGTAATGCAATGGGTACGCGTGAATGGTCTTCGTGTTCTGGCTTGCCTGGATATCGTTTGCTTGAAAAGCCGGAGCATCGTAAAGAAATTGCCGATTTCTGGGGAATTGATGAAGAGTTCTTCCCTAAGAAACGTGGCCTAACGGAAACGGATATTTTCCCGGCCATTGAAACAGGCCAAATTAAAGGTTTATGGTTGGTTGCGACCAACCCGATGACTTCTATGCCGAATACCGCGCGTATTCGTAAAACGTTAGAGAAGCTTGAATTTCTGGTGATTCAGGATGCTTATGCGGACGTGGAAACTACCCACTATGCGCATATGTATCTGCCTGCGGCAGTTTGGGCCGAAAAGGAAGGCTGTTTCACCAACACCGAGCGTCGCGTCAATATCGTGCGCCAGGTGACTAAGCCGAAAGGGGATTCGAAGCCGGACTTCTGGATCTTCAAAGAGCTTGCTAAGCGCTTCCCTAATGGTCAGAAGATTCACTTCCCGGATACCCCTGCAGGTGCTTTCGAAGAAATGAAGCAGTTATCCAAAGGTGATAAGCGTACCTTGGATATTTCCGGTATGAGCCATGAATTGATCGAGAAGTCTCGTGGTATTCAGTGGCCGTTCCGTGAAGGCGAGCTTGAGAATGATGAGCAAGCGCTTGAACAGGGTGTGAAGGGGAGTTCCCGCTTATATACCGACGGTGTGTTTCAAACGCCGGACGGGAAAGCCAACCTGATTCCGCTACCGTTCATTAATAACAATGAAGTACCGGACGACGACTATCCGTTCTGGATGAATTCCGGGCGCGTGGTCGAGCATTTCCACACCCGTACTCGTACCGGTAAATTAGGTAACCTGAATAAGTTCAGCCCGACGCCTTATATGGAAATGAATCCGGATGCCGCCGCAGAACTGGGCATTCAGCATCAATCCTATGTGCGTATTGTCAGTCGTCGTGGCGATGCCGTGGTGATGGTACAAACTACCCAGCGTGTACCGCGTAATATGGTGTTCATTCCATTCCACTTCCACGATTGTGTTAACCGGGTGTCTCTGGGCTTGTTAGATCCGCACTCCCGTCAGCCTGCCTTTAAACAATGCGCGGTGCGTATTGAAAAGGTAGATCAGCAGTTAGCTGCTGAGTTGAATGCAAAACGACGCGCGTTTTAATAGGAGTGTGAAAAGATGTTGATGAATGCCTGGTTTAAACTCCGTGATCGTTTAGATCAAATCGGAACAGATAATTCAGACTTGGACGCAACACCGCGTCCGATCTTCCAGCCTCGCCCGGGCGAGCAGGAATATGCAAAACTTAAAGATCCGGCGGTTCAGGACGTAAACCGCTACGGTGAAAAAATTAATCTGTTGGATATTACCCACAGTACCGGTAATGAAGGCAGTTCATTATTTATTAACGGTAACCCGGAAGTTGGCTGTAACCCGAACCGTAACAAGCAGCACGGTTTCCACTTTACTGCGGATAACTGTATTGGTTGTCATGCTTGTGAAGCAGCCTGTAGTGAGAAGAACGATAACCCTGCGCACATTGCATTCCGCTCTGTGGGTTATGTAGAGGGCGGTTCCTATCCGGACTTTAAGCGTCTGAACATTTCGATGGCGTGTAACCATTGTGATAACCCGGTGTGTCTGAAAGGGTGCCCGACCAAGGCTTATACCAAACACACTGAATACGGTGCGGTCTTGCAAGATCCGGAAACCTGTTTTGGTTGTGGTTACTGTACTTGGGTGTGCCCATACAATGCACCACAGTTGGACCCAATCAAGGGACGCGTTTCAAAATGTAATATGTGTGTGGATCGTCTTGAGGTTGGCTTGAAGCCGGCGTGTGTGTCAGCCTGTTTGGGTAATGCTCTGAACTTTGGTGTGATTGAGAATACCCCGGAAAATCGTGAGCAGGTTAAAACCCAGATTCCTGGTTTCCCTGATCCTTCGATTACTCAGCCGAATATTCGCTTCCAGCAAACCCGCTCTATGCCGAACGAAATGGGCCGTACGGACTCCATGCCGATCAAATACCGCAAAGAAGACGACGGTTCGTTCCGCTCTGTGGTTGATGAGAAAGCCGGTAAAGATCGTTTCTGGAACCTGGGTCGTTTGAGCTCTCGTGAGAATCCGTTGGTGATCTTTACCTTGTCTACTCAAGCTATCTTGGGTGCTTTCCTGATGTTGTTCCTTGGTTCAATGTTGGGCGTTGATGCATTTGAAGCAGTAGAGCAGAGTGCTGTTTACTTCCCGTTGTTGTTCAGCATGGTTGGTCTACAGGTGTTGGTGCTTGTGTTATCGACGCTGCACTTAGGAAAACCACTGCGTTTCTATCGTGGATTTAATAACTTACAGACTTCTCCTCTGAGTCGTGAAGCTCTGGGGATTGCGATGTTCCTGGCGGGCTTGTCGGGCTTTACCTTCTTCAAACTTGTAAATGTGTGGTTGGAGTTGGGTGTGCTGGACTTGATTGCCAATGGTTTTGGAATCTTTGCTCTGGTTACCGGCTTGATCGGTTTGTACTTCATGCATTGCATTTACCGTATTGAAGCGCGTCCGTTCTGGAATCACTGGCAGGTATTAACGTCGTTCTTCGGTACCATGTTTAGCCTGGGTGCGGTTTTACTGGGAGTGTTTGTGATTCCGGCTATGCTGATTGCGGGTGAATCGGTTGCTACCATGTTGCCAATGTTGGCGGCCTTCTCTGCCATCGGCTTGATCGCAGAAGGGGTTGGTTTGGTCGCGCACGCGAAATATCTGAACACTGAAAGTGGTGAAGGTGCTGCTGCACATTACATCCAGTGGACGACCTTTGGTAAAACCTACTTATTACGTAATGCGGTGATTGCGGTAGCTGCCGTGGTGATGGCTGGCTTGGCTGTGTTTGGTGGTGATAACGGTGCATCCGTTGCTATCTCTGCATTAGCGTCTTTGGCTATTATCGGCGCACTGCTGATCGGTCGTGCCTTGTTCTATGTGTTGGTTATTCCAACCACAATGCCTGGTGCTTTCTTCTGGAAGAACAAAGGCTTTGAGCAACACGCGCGTGATATTGGTCTGGCTGAGATGCCACAGGTGGGGGTTGTACCTGACCTTCACTAAGCATACTTTGGTAGGTCGCTTTATGGAGTGACCTATCAATGGATGTTCATTAATACTGAATACATCCAATACGCAATAAAAAACCCGACGTTCTCACAGAGCGTCGGGTTTTTTATTGTCAGAAGATAAGGCGTCGCTGAACTGCGATTACTTTACTTCGTAGAAGTTATCATCGTCATCGTTTACAGGGCTTTCTTTTGGCTGAGACTCATCGGTTTGGACGGAAGAGCTGTTAGTTGATGTGCTAGCTGATGCCGGTAAGTATTGTGCGAAGCGGGTTTCGAGTTCTTCCAACAGGGTTTTGCCTGCCAGAATTTGTTCGCTTTTCAATTCTTCGGTGAATACCGGCTCGGTTTCCTGAGCTTCCTTTAATCCCGCTTTAGCTGCAAGCAACACCCAGGCGTAGGCGGTGATTGGATTGCGTTGGGTACCTTTACCGGAGTAATACATCAGTGCCAGGTTGTGCCAGGCATTAATAAAGCCTTGATCGGCCGCTTTTTGATAAAGCTCGAAGGCTTTTTTCTGATCTTCAACACAACCTAAGCCGTCTTCATAGAAGGTACCTAAATTGAACTGGGCTTGTGCCAGGTTTTGTTTGGTGGCTTCAGTGAACCAATAGTGAGCGGATACCAGATCGACCTGGCCTAAGGTACCTTGCGCGTACAGAATTCCCAAATTGAATTGAGCTTCGGCAATATCAAACTTACCGGCCCGCCAATAGCACTCGGCAGCAAGATCCGGGTAGGTGGTTTGCCCGTCCCCTTGTTCGTAAAACACGCCCAGCATGTAAAGAGCTTGAGTGGCACCTTTCTCTGAATATTTTACTGAAAGATCGTAACGGGCCTGAGGATCTGAAAGCTCGTTCAGTTCTGTAAGAAAGGTGTCATTGAGTTGATCCCTTTGTTTGGCAGAGAGTTTGGCTTCCGGATGGTGGTTCGAGGCTTCTTTATTAAATAGCTTCTTTACTAGGTCTGAAAATGCCATCGGTTTCTCCTGCGCTGGACGATCTATCGAGGGGGAGGATGATAGCAGATTTATTGCTGGCTGCCTTGAAAATAGGGCGCAGAAGCGTCTCTCTGGGGATTTCTTGTGATTTTATCATTGGTGCACCTTTACGGGTCGTGCCTTGCTCTGGTACAGCCTGAGTCATGTTTAAGCGGGGTCTTGGTAGAATTACCCCCGTATTTCTACTGAATCTGCCAGAAGATGGGGCGACTGAAGTTATTCGATTGATGTAAGTCCTTGATGTTGCACTGAACTTAGCCAGAAATATAACTGGAAAGTTAGAAAAAACAGGTTCTGCCTCATTTTGGTAATTTCTTAGTGTTTGTGTGGTTTTATTTGGTGCGACATCCAAATGAAACCCATCTAAGAATCGCTTTTAAAGTATGGTGTTATTTTTAACTTATTGATTATAAAGATTAATATAACTTTTTTCGTTGTTGGCACGGTTAGTGCTTTTACAGAGATATTAGAAACAATCGTGAATGTCTTAGAGTAGCGGGAAGAGTTCCATGAGTAAGCAAAGAATAGTAATTGTCGGTAATGGTATGGTTGGTCATAAGTTTATCGACAACGTGCTGGAAGGTGAATCACGTGATCAATATCAATTGGTGACCTTTTCTGAAGAACCACGCCAGGCGTATGACCGTGTTCATTTAACGGAGTACTTTGCAGGACGCTCAGCCGAAGATTTATTGATGGCTCCGGAAGGATACTATGAAGAGAACGGTGTTGAACTTCATATTAATGAAAAAATTGTCGACATCGATCTTGAAGCAAAAGAAGCAATCGCAGCCAGTGGTGCTCGTGTAGCTTACGACAAGTTGATTCTGGCGACGGGTTCTTATCCGTTCGTTCCACCAATTCCTGGTCACGATCAAGAGCATTGCTTGGTGTATCGTACCATTGAAGACCTAGAGGACATTAAAGCATCTGCAAAAGTGTCTAAGTCTGGTGTGGTTGTTGGTGGTGGTTTGCTGGGTCTGGAAGCCGCGAAAGCACTTCACGATTTAAACCTTGAAGCTCACGTTGTTCAGTTTGCTGATCGCCTGATGAACGTTCAGTTGGACGTAGGCGGCGGTGAGATGCTGAAAAACAAAATTGAGTCGCTGGGCGTTCAGGTTCATTGCGACAAAAACACAGTAAACATTACTGCCGGTGAAAACGCGCGTTATCGCATGGAATTCTCAGACGGTGGTTTCCTTGAAACTGACCTGATCTTGTTCTCTGCCGGTATTCGTCCGCAAGACGAGTTGGCAACGAAGGTCGGCTTAGAGGTCGGTCCTCGTGGCGGTATCGTTGTAAACAACCAGTGCCAGACGTCGAACGAAGACATCTACGCAATCGGTGAATGTGCACTGTGGAATAACCAAATTTTTGGTCTGGTAGCCCCAGGTTATCAGATGGCTCAAGTGGCTTACGATCACATCGTAACCGAAGGTACTACTGAGAACGCCTTTACTGGCGCAGACATGTCCACCAAGTTGAAACTGATGGGTGTGGATGTAGCGAGCATCGGTGATTCGTTGAGCCAGACACCGGGTTGTCATAACTACACTTACGTAGATGAGCCGGGTGAAGTTTATAAGCGAATTGTTGTTAGCGCTGACAAAAAGAAATTGTTGGGCGCAGTATTGGTGGGTGACGCAGAAGATTACGGCACTCTGCTTCAATACGCATTGAACGGTATCGATTTACCTGAACACCCGGATTCGTTGATTCTTCCTAACCGTGACGGTTCTGAAGCTGTGGGCCTTGGCCCGGATGCGCTACCGGATACCGCGCAAATCTGTTCTTGCTACGACGTAAGCAAAGGCGCGATTTGTTGCAGTGTTCAAGAAGGCGCTCACACCATTGGTGACGTGAAAGACGCAACCAAAGCAGCAACCGGTTGTGGTGGTTGTGCGGCCTTGGTAACTCAGGTAATGAACAGCGAGCTTGAGAAACTGGGTGTGGAAGTGAACACCGACATCTGTGAGCACTTTGCACACACTCGTCAGGAATTGTTCCACATCATCAAGGTTGAAAAGATTAAGTCGTTCTACGAGTTGTTAGAGAAGCACGGTAAAGGTCACGGTTGTGACATCTGTAAGCCAGCCGTTGGTTCTATCCTTGCTTCCGTATGGAATGAGCACGTGATGGAAGAAACCAACCATCCGCTACAGGACACCAACGACTACTACATGGCGAACCTTCAGAAAGACGGTACTTACTCTATCGTGCCTCGTATGGCCGGTGGTGAAGTAACGCCAGACAAACTGATCGTATTAGGTGAAGTGGCTCGTGATTACAACTTGTACACCAAGGTAACCGGTGGTCAGCGTATCGACTTGTTCGGTGCACGAGCAGAGCAGCTGCCTGACATCTGGCGTCGACTGGTTGATGCTGGTTTCGAAACAGGTCACGCATACGGTAAATCACTTCGTACTGTGAAGTCCTGTGTGGGTAGCACCTGGTGTCGCTACGGTGTAGATGACAGTGTGGGCTTGGCGGTTGAAATCGAAAACCGTTACAAAGGTCTTCGTTCTCCTCACAAAATCAAGTTTGCAGTTTCCGGTTGTACCCGTGAGTGTGCGGAAGCACAAGGTAAAGACGTGGGTATCATCGCCACTGAAAACGGTTGGAACCTGTACGTGTGCGGTAACGGTGGTATGAAGCCTCGTCACGCAGACTTGATTGCCACTGATTTGGATAAAGAAACTCTGATCAAATACATCGACCGTTTCTTGATGTTCTATGTAAGAACGGCGGATCGTCTACAGCGTACGTCAGTATGGTTTGAGAACCTGGAAGGTGGCTTGGATTATCTGAAGAGCGTAGTGATCGACGACAAACTAGAGATCTGCGACGAGCTTGAAAAAGACATGCAGTATGTTGTCGACACGTACGAGTGTGAGTGGAAGAAAGCGATTGATGATCCTGAGAAATTGAAGCGCTTCCGTCACTTCGTCAACTCAGACAAGAAAGACGAAAACATTGTATTTGTTGAAGAGCGTGGTCAGATCCGCCCGGCAACAGACGAAGAAAAGAAGATTCCAGTGGCTGAGTTAGCGTAAGGCGTCCTTTCAGGGACCCTTATTCTAACCACCAGCTAACTATAAGAGAGAGATAGAAATCATGAGCGAAAATTGGATTGAAGTTTGTAAATTAGACGACATCGTTCCTGACACTGGAGTATGTGCATTGGTTGAAGGCAAGCAGGTGGCGTTATTCAGAACCCGCACCGGTGAATTGTTTGCGATCGATAATTTTGATCCGTTCAGCAAAGCCAATGTACTTTCTCGCGGTATTGTTGGTTCGATCGGCGATAAATTGGTTGTGGCTTCGCCTATCTACAAGCAGCACTTCTGCTTGGCGACCGGTGAATGTCTTGAAGACGAAACCGTGAAGTTGAACGTATACCCAGTAAAAGCCGCAAATGATGCGGTTGCAGTACAAGCCGGTTAATACCGGCCCGACATAAGTTTTTCGATTTGTTACTTCGGTAACATCTTCCCCCACTTGCCCAATACTTTGTGTTGGGCTTTTTTTCCTCTTTTTTCGGGTCGAATGATCAGGGGAATCACAGGGAAGCAGAGTTAACCTTGTCATCATCAACAAGATGGTTAGTGATATGAGCCTATCTTCGCCTTCCAGGGTCTTATTGGTTGATACCACCCAAATCTCAAGTTCGATTCTCAAAGATGCACTAGAAGACGAGAACTATCAGGTGGTGGATTGTCTCTCTGGTATTGTTCATCTTGTGGATAAGGTGGAAGCGACCGGGGCTGATATTGTGGTCTTGTCGACCGACTCTCCCAATGACGAAGTCATTCATCAGTTGGCTATGCTGAATCAACGAGAACCTCGTCCGGTGATTGTGTTTGCAGAACAAGACGCACCAGCGGTGATTGAAAAAGTCGTGAAATCCGGGGTCAGTGCCTATGTGGCGGCTGAAGTTCACCCGCATCGTATTCGTTCCATCATTACCGTTGCCGTAGCACGCTTTAAAGAACAGCAAGCCCTGTTGGGTGAGCTGAATAAAGCCAAATCCCAATTGGCGGGCCGTAAAGTCATTGACCGGGCCAAAGGCTTGTTAATGGATCAACAAGGCATCAATGAAGAAGAGGCTTACACCAAGCTGCGTAAAATGGCGATGGATAAGGGCGAGCCTTTGTCGAATGTCGCGCAATCGGTGGTGGATGTGCTGACGCTTTAATGCTGGACGCCCGACTCATTTTTCTATTTTCTTTACACTTTCCCAGGTGTTGTCTTAGCTATCGAACGAAATTCCCGTGTCATGTGGGCTTGGTCACTAAAGCCAAAACGAAGTGCAACGTCGGCCAAATCGGCGTTCGGAGTGGTGCGAAGGTAGTTCATCGCTTTCTTTATTCGTAAGATTCTTTGGTAATATTTGGGTGTCATACCGAGCCAGGTTTTAAAGTGTCGTTCAATTTGTCGTTGGCTTAGCGAAATATGATTGGTGAGTTGGCCAGGGGCGTTGTCCAGGGCAATATGATCGAGCGCTTTTTCCAGTGCATCCGGAATCACATGAGTAAAGTTCATGGACTGGGTGATCCAGTGGTACAGGGTGTCTATGCGAGCATCACCTTCCTGGAGATGTATCTTTGAATGAAGGCGATACAGTTGATATAACTGGTCGTCCTGAGGTGAGAGTAACGTCGGTTTTTGGTAATGCCGACCTAGAATTCCGTAACCGATAGCCGGGTGAAACCGTATGCCGGAGAGTACAGCACCGGGTGGTAAGCAGATGGTTTCGGTGCGCTTCTTCACAGGTAACATAATGACACCGACAGGCAACACATCGTCTGCCAAAACAATCTCGTGGGACAGGTTAAACAGTATGCCGCTGCCAGCGTCCGAATGCATCGGCTTTTCAATCCAGTCTTTTTCTCTGGATGAAACGGAAGCTGACCAGATACCTTGAACAAACGCAGACAACTGCCCCGAAGGCTGGAGCAGTCGAAAGTCAAACGCCGAAGGTGTATGTCGAGCGTTGGTTGGTGATTTATGATGGTTTATAGCTTCCTACCTCAGGTTTAAAGGTTTTGGCAATGCGGTTCCAACTGTTTATGGCGTTGACTGCAAGGGTTAAATCAACCACGGCTTGTTCACCCAATGCATTCGTCACCTGTTGATAACTTTGGTCATCTACCACTCTTCCGTAGGTTTGCAATTCTGCCCAGTCTAATGCGGCACGTTCGATGTCGGTATAGAGAGGCATGTCTCGCCAGGCGTTCAAGCCAATGATTCGATCCGTTGTTTCTCCTTTACTTTGGGCCTCTTGGCTATGCATATCAATACAAAAAGCGCATTGATTGATTTGAGATACCCTTAATTTCACTAATTCCCAGACGGGAATCGTTAAACTCTCTGATGCACTGAACT
>JBFHTA010000149.1:0-9741 GCA_041590855.1 Pseudomonadales bacterium | reverse complement strand
GTCTGCGGGAATCGAGGTTTCTTTGTTTATTGATCCGGAACCAGCTCAAATTGAAGCGGCCGTTCGTTGTGGCGCGCCGGTTGTAGAACTGCATACCGGAGCCTATGCAGAGGCAGAAAACCACGATGTGGCACAGAAAGAGCTGGAGCGAGTGGAGCGTGCAGTAGCCTTTGGTTTGGAGAAAGGCTTGATCGTGAATGCCGGTCACGGCTTGCACTATCACAATGTACAAGCCATTGCTGCCATTCCCGGGATTACGGAGTTGAATATTGGTCATGCCATCGTTGCTCGAGCTGTGTTCAGTGGTTTGGCAGAAGCCGTTGCGGAAATGAAGCGATTAATGCGTGAAGCGGCCGAATGATCGTTGGCATAGGTACGGATATCTGCGAAATCAGTCGGATAGAGCGGATCATTAAACGTCAGGATAAGTTTATTGAACGTGTGCTGACGACTCAGGAGCAAGCGGAGTTCTTTCGTCGTAAACACTCTGCTGCTTTTCTGGCTAGCCGATTTGCCGCTAAAGAGGCAGCACTAAAGGCATTGGGGACTGGCCTCGCGAACGGTATTCGTTGGCAAGATCTCAATATTTCAAATTTGTCGTCTGGCCAGCCAATATTAGCGCTTTCCGGGCGAGCTGAAGAAATCGCTCAGCAGAAAGGCGTTGCTTCTATTCATTTAACTTTGTCTGATGAACAGAACTATGCTGTCGCCTTTGTCGTGATGGAGTCTGCTTGAGCTGATTATTGATTTATCAGCTCTCTTGCTTAAGCCAGTCGGATTCTATCGCCCAGCGCTTGATCACCTCGACTTCGTCCATAAACGCCTGGTAAAGAGCCTCAAGTTCCGAATCCGGTACATCTTCCTTAATGGCGCTTTCGAAATTGTGGCAGATGCTCCTCAATTTAGGTACACCGGTATAGCGTGTGCCGCCGTGGACTTTATGGACACTGTTTAGCAAATCATTTCTGGCCCCTTGCGACAGCGCTTCTGAAATTGGCGGAATATCCCGATCAAAGCTGGTGACCAGCATCCCCAGCATGTCTTTTGCCAAATCTTCTTTATTGGCGGCCAATTTTAAGCACTCGTCAATACTTACACTTGATTCATCTTTACTCGTTTCTGCTTTACTGCGCTCAGGCAAGAGTGGGGGCGCGCTTTGATGACGTTGAGTAGCTACCGCGTTGTCTGATTGCGCTGTCGTTGCGGTTTTGCTGACCCATTTAACGATGGTTGCAGAGAGTTGCTCTTCGGAGACAGGTTTCGTCAGGTAATCATTGAGTCCTGCCTGAATTAACAATTCTTTCTCGCCAGAGAGCGCGTGGGCCGTTAATGCAATGATCGGAATTTGCAGAAACTTACGTTCATCCAGGCTACGAATGGTCTTAGTGGCTTCGACGCCGTCCATGACCGGCATTTGTATGTCCATAAATACCAGGTCAGGTGTATAGGCTTGCACTTGTTTCACTGCTTCTGCGCCGTTTTGGGCCTCTATCACTCTATGCCCAAGTCCTTCAAGTAAAGTACGGAGCAGTTTGAGGTTTGCTTCATTATCATCAACGGCCAGGATATCAATGGCTTTATGAGGTGCCTTAGAAAGTAGGTGCTTAGGCTCTTGAGGATCGTGCTTATTGATCTTTGAAGGATAGAAGAAGTGATTAATTAGTGCTTCATGCAACTTGGCTGAGATAATGGGTTTGGTCAAACAGGATACATTGAGTAACTGGAATCGCTGAACCGTTTGTTGATCAGTGGTGTTGATCAGCACTATGATAGGAATGTTCAGGTGCTCTTGTAACCGTCGTATCGTAGCAATGACTTGCTGGCTTTCTAATTGGTCCTGACCAACCCCCATAATAATAACATCGAAGGGAGACTGACTGTTGTTTGCCTGGAATGCCAGTTCCTCCAGAATCTCCAGATCATCGACTTCATCAGAGGACATTTCCCATTGTTGAATGCAGTGAGATAAAGCCAAACGCGCAGTGGAGTGGGTGTCAAAAATTAAGGCACGTTTATCAAGCAGTCGGTTTACTTCATAGATGGTGTCCGTGTCTTCTGCTTTCTGGATTTTAACGGTAAACCAGAAGGTTGAGCCCTGATTTAACGCACTCTCAACGCCGATATCACCGCCCATGTGTTCAACCAGTTTTTTCGAGATAACCAAACCTAATCCGGTGCCACCGTATTGACGTGTGGTGGAAGTGTCGGCTTGGGTGAAGGCACGGAAGAGCTCTTGTTGTTGCTCCTCGGTCATGCCGATTCCTGTGTCGGTGACTGAGATTTTCAGAGTGACGGTAGATTGTTTTTGTTCTTCCAACATGGTGCGAACAATCACGCTGCCTTTGTTGGTGAACTTGATGGCGTTATTGACCAGGTTGGTGATGATTTGTTTCAAGCGCAGTGGGTCACCGATCAGGTCTGCGGGAACATCACGGTAGACCAGAGACACCAGTTCCAGTCCCTTGTCTTGGCCTGCCGGAGCCATCATTGTCAGTACATCTTCCACTAGGTGTCGCAAATTCATGGGGGTTTTGTCCAAAACAAGCTTGCCTGCTTCAATTTTGGAGAAGTCCAACACATCATTGATGATGGCCAGCAAACCTTCTGAAGATTTCTTGATGGTACTGATGTAGTCCAGCTGGCGAGCGGTCAACTGAGTTTTCAGAATTAAATTGGTGAAACCAATAATGCCGTTGAGCGGCGTGCGGATCTCGTGGCTCATGTTGGCCAGGAATTCGGATTTAATCTGGCTGGCTTTCAGGGCTTCACGTCGGGTTAAGTTCAGCTCAACGTTTTGAATTTCAATCTGTTCCAATGTTTGTCGGTAATCTTCGGTGGCCTGGTCAATGCTTTGCTGCATTTCATCGTAAGCCGTCTTTAGGGATGAGGCCATGGAGTTAATACCGCTCTCCAGGATGCGCAGCTCGCCACCGGATTCCGAGTTAATACGCACGTCCAGATTACCTTGCTTGATGCTCTCTACGGCTTGCGTCAACTTAATCAGCGGAGTTGTGATTTCCCGGCTGAAGCGGATGGTAATGATGGTACAGACTAAAATTCCACTGAACAGCAGTAAGCAAGAGGTCAGTAAGGCTTGATATTTCTTTAGCTCGGTATTGGTTAGGGAGAGCTCTAATTCGGCCCAGCCAATTTTTTCAGAGAAGAGTTCATCATGGTGAAAGCCGATAGCAGATAGGTCGAGATTTTTATAGCCAGCCAGGTTTTGAGCGAAAATTGGGGTAATTAATCGAATAGAGTCCTCAAAATGCAGAATTTGAATTTCGTTGGGGAGTTCATCCCGAACATCCAGAACCTTCATATCCGGGCCTGAATGTACCAGCTCTTGCTGAAATCTGTTGTAGATTCGGGCAGAGCGTACATCCAGCTCATTCAGGGTACTGTTTGCAACCTTTTGCAGAACTTCCTTATTGTTACTGATCAGACCGTATTCGCAGGCAGGTGCCAGTTGTCGAATAGTCGCTAATCCTCTTTGTTCGACCAAGGTGTCCAGGTCATCCAGGCGGACCTTGATAAAATAGCCACCCAGTACACAGGAAATGGTAATCAGAGGCACCAGTGTGATCAGTAGAATTCGGGATTGAATGCCCCAGTTTTTCATAGGAAGACTCATTACATTAAAAATTTATAATTATCTTGAATAAAAATAGTGCTTTATATTCTTATTAGTCAGTAACAAAACAGCGTATGATGTGCTGCTAAATGATTACTCTAACGCACTCATACCATTTAATGAATGTTGTTTAGCATCTACTTGTTGCGTTAATTGATTTTTTTAGGCGTTCAGCCTACCTCGGCAGATAGGATAGTGTTAATGAGCCAGGATTATCCAACGATTGAACAATGTGTCGGAAATACGCCCTTAGTTCGTCTTCAGAGAATCAACCCTAATCCAAGTAACGTGGTATTGGTCAAGCTGGAGGGTAATAACCCTGCCGGTTCCGTAAAAGACAGACCCGCGTTATCAATGATTCAACACGCAGAGCAACGTGGTGATATCAAACCGGGCGATTGTCTGATCGAAGCCACCAGTGGAAATACTGGCATTGCATTGGCTATGGCTGCTGCGATTAAAGGGTATCGGATGATCCTTATTATGCCGGATAACATGAGTGAAGAACGGAAATTAGCCATGTCTGCGTATGGCGCTGAGCTGATCACTGTGACCAAAGAAGAAGGGATGGAAGCGGCGAGAGATCTTGCATTAAAAATGCAGGAAGAAGGCAAAGGCTTGGTTCTGAACCAATTTGGTAACACGGATAACCCGTTGGCGCATTATCAAGGGACGGGGCCTGAACTGTGGGAACAGACCCGAGGTCAAATTACCCACTTTGTCAGCTCAATGGGCACCACAGGAACCATTATGGGGACGTCCCGTTACTTAAAAGAAATGAATCCGGACATTCGAATCATTGGCCTGCAACCACAAGAAGGTGCAGCCATTCCAGGGATTCGCCGCTGGCCTGTTGAGTATTTACCGTCTATTTATGAAGATTTTCGAGTGGACGAAAAGGTGGATATGTCGCAAGAGCGGGCAGAAGACGTTATGAAAGCGCTTGCGAAACAAGAAGGCATCTTTTGTGGGGTTTCTTCAGGAGGCGCAGTTGCGGCCGCATTGGAACTCTCGGAACGTGTGAATAACGCGACCATCGTGGCCATCATATGTGACCGTGGCGATCGTTATTTATCGACAGGCGTATTCAATGATTAAAAGCTCTGATGCCATTGATCGTTACGGGTGACAGTTGTCGGTTTCCTCAACGTACTTGAATTTTGAAAGTTTGGCCTGATCTATTGATCAGGCTTTTGTTTTATTAGCTATACGGTTTTTTTATGTCGAAGTCCACTCGTCGTTCGCACTCTTCAGGTCGTTCAACTTCTTCTGATCGATCAAATACGTCTTCCCGAGCGGGGGCGAAAAATCGCAAAGGAGGGCGTTCCGGGTATCGAAAGCCATCCAATAATCTCCAGGGAGGGACTTTATCCTCTCAGGATTCCGGGCAAAGTAATCCGTTTGTGGAATTAGAGATTGATTCCTTGTCTTATGATGGCAAAGGCATTGGTCGTCTTAATGGTCGGGCGTGTTTTGTTCCAATGAGTCTTCCGGGAGAAAAAGTCAAAGCACAAATTACTGCCGCTAACAATAAGCGGGTAGAGGCAAAGCTGATAAAGGTACTTGGGGCCAGTGAGCATCGGGTTGCACCGGCTTGTCCTGTCTATGATCAGTGTGGTGGATGCGATTTGCAGCACCTTTCTCATTCCGCTCAGCTTCAGCATAAGCAGAGTTTGGTAGAACAGATGCTGAAACGTACTACCGGCATTGAATCTGTCATCTGGAATGATCCCTTGGTGAGTGAGCCGTCTGGTTTGAGCTACCGCAGAAAGATTCGTTTGGCGTGTCATTATGATGCTTCTCAACAACGATTGTCGGTCGGGTTCCGGGCTGCAAAGAGTAAGAAGATTGTTCCGGTATCTGAGTGTGTGATTATCTCCCCCGAAATGAAAGTCTTGTTATCCGGACTTTATGAGCTGATTGAGGGGCTTCATTCAGAGGCCAATAAGCCTTCCATCTTAAAAAATATTGCACACATTGAGTGCGTTGCCGATCAGGACGGCCAATCCGTGTGCTTTCGGTTAATGGATGAATTACCGGACTCAATGGAGCGAACAGTATTGTCTTGGGCGGAGCAATCGGGCGTAAACCTGTGGTTTCGTGTGGGAAGTGAACCGCTCAAACAACAGCAGGGCGAAACGGTGTACAGTACTTTGCCAGATGGCGTAAAGATTGCCTATTCACCGGAGGATTTCTTGCAGGTGAACACAGAGGTGAACCGCAAGATGGTGTCCGCTGTTATTGATGCTCTTGAATTGAAACCAACCGATCGCGTGCTTGATTTCTTCAGTGGCTTGGGAAATTTTACACTTCCTGTTGCTAAGAAGGCAGGGCAAGTGCTTGCTATTGAAGTGATTGATGAGATGGTTCAAAAATCATTGACCAATGCGAAGAACAACCAGCTGGACAATGTGGACGCCGTGGCACGAGATCTGTTCGATACGTCGGCGTTGGAATGGTTAGATCAGGGCGCGGATAAAGTGATTTTGGACCCACCAAGAGCTGGTGCGGAACTGATATCACAACAATTGGGTCGAACTCAGGCTAAGCGGGTTGCTTATGTATCTTGTAATCCGCAGTCGTTAGCGCGAGATGCCCAGTATATTTTGCAGCAGGGTTATCGATTGGAATGTCTGACTCTACTTGATATGTTCCCGCAAACCTCTCATGTGGAAACACTCGCGATTTTTAGTAAATAACCATCTATTGATGCAGTCCCTGAATCGTTGGATTGGTTTTGGTAGACTGGCGAAATAGTAAAAGGCCTCAATAATTGATAGACAGCTAAAAACATTACAGATGAATAGCTGAGATCGTTGTTAGTACTGAATAGCTTGAGGCGAATGGTGTAAGTCTTGGCGGGGAAGTCCGGGCTCGCGCGATAAGGATGTGGAAAACTATGGTTACAGTTCGAAAAGATCAACCTTTAACGCCAGACGGGCATCTGGATGCCGAACAATGGCTGCAATTGCTCTCCGATAAGGTAGAGATACAGAATATTGCCCAGATTCGTTATGCCTGTCATGTGGCAGAGGTTGCCCAGTTCAGTTCAGAATTTGGTGAGAATACCTGGCCGGAAGGCTATGGTTGCATGAACGTCGGCATTGAAATGGCGGAAATTCTGGCGGACTTACAACTGGATCAGGATACCTTAGTGGCTGCCATTATTTACCGGGCGGTCAGGGAAGAACGAGTTTCTATAGAGCGGGTTCGTAATGAGTTGGGCGAAACCGTTGCTAACCTCATTGAGGGCGTCTTGAAAATGGCGGCCATTGGTACCTTGGTGAGTCCAACCAATCACATGGTGTTGGGTCAGCAAGAATCCCAAATGGATAACATCCGTAAAATGCTGGTGGCCATGATTGACGACGTTCGAGTGGCCTTGATCAAGTTGGCTGAGCGGACGTGTGCGATTCGTGCGGTTAAAAATGCCGGTCGGGAACGTAAAATGCGTGTGGCGAGAGAGGTCTTCCATGTCTACGCGCCTTTGGCTCACCGTTTAGGCATTGGCCACATTAAGTGGGAACTGGAAGATCTGTCTTTCCGTTATCTGGAACCGCTTTCCTACAAACGCATTGCCAAACTGCTTGAAGAAAAACGGCTTGATCGTCAGAAGTACATCGAAAATGTCATTGAATTGCTTCAACAATCCCTTGAGCGAATGAACATCGATGCTGAAATCAGTGGTCGGGTGAAGCACATCTACAGTATTTGGCGAAAGATGCAGCGAAAGAAAATTCCTTTCGATCAAGTCTATGACATTCGTGCTGTACGTATCCTGGTCAAAGAAGTTCGGGATTGTTATGCCGTGCTCGGGGTTGTGCATTCGCTCTGGAAGCACATTCCCCAGGAGTTTGATGATTATATCGCCTCCCCAAAGCCTAATGGCTATCAATCGTTGCACACAGCCGTGATTGGGCCCAGCGGGCGTACGGTGGAAATCCAGATTCGAACCTTCGATATGCATGAAGATGCGGAGCTTGGGGTCTGTGCCCATTGGCTTTACAAAGGTACAGATACCAAGTCGAAGAAGGATTCTTACGAAGAAAAAATCATGTGGCTTCGTCAAGTGCTTGAATGGCAAGACGACATGGGCTCTCTGGATGGCTTGGGCGACGAATTGGATCTTGGCGTGTCTCAAGATCGGGTTTACGTGTTTACGCCAGATGGTCATGTGGTTGATTTACCTGCCCGATCCACACCCTTAGACTTTGCTTATAAAGTTCACACGGAAGTTGGCCACGCCTGCCGAGGTGCCAAAGTGAACGGTAAGATCGTCCCGTTAAATTATCGGGTCAAAACCGGTGAACAAATTGAGATCTTAACCGCCAAAGAAGCTAAGCCAAGTAGAGATTGGCTGAATCCGGATTTAGGCTACTTAAATTCTGGGCGTGCGCGTGCCAAGGTTCAACACTGGTTTAAAGAACAAGCTCGGGATCAGAACATTATCGATGGTCGAGAATTGCTTGTTCCAGAGTTGAAAAAGGTTTCCTTGCAGAAAATTAACCTGGATGAATTGGCAGATCGTCTGAATCTTCCTTCAGAAGAAGAAATGTTTGCTCGCATTGGTGCTGGTGATTTGAGGCTGGGTCAGGTAATTCATGCGGCACAATCCTTTCTGGGAGCGAATCAAAAAACCATCGACAAGAAACCAGAACTTGCTCAGCCTAAGCCGCGCGGTAATGAAGATATCCAGGTGTTGGGTGTGGGCAGTCTGATGTCAACGCTGGCCTCTTGCTGTAAGCCTGTACCTGGTGACCCAATCGTGGGGTACATCACGAGGGGTAAAGGTGTCAGCATTCACCGCCAGGATTGCCCGAATGTGCTCTATCTTCAGAAAACCGATGATGAACGTATGATCTCTGTGGATTGGGGGCATGAGCCAACGGATACCTATCCGGTGGATATTAAAATATCGGCGTATGACCGCCCGGGCTTGTTGCGTGACATTACCTTGATTCTGGCCAACGAAGGCATCAACCTTACTGCGATGCATACGCAGTCTGATAAGTCTCAGAGTATTGCGACCATGATTATTACTGCGGAGATCAGTGATCTTTCGGATTTAAGCCGGGTGATTACCAAGATTGATCAGTTACCTAACATCATAGATGCCCATCGTCATAGCGATTAATGCTGGCATTTGAAGCAATTGTGTTTGGAAGCATGAACATTTAACGGACGGTCAGAAGGATAAGAGAGAATAACGTGTCGGAACCCACTTACAATTTGGATGACCTGATTCACTTGATGGATCGTTTGCGAGATCCGGAGAGCGGCTGCCCATGGGATTTAAAACAAACCTTTGATTCGATTGTTCCGCATACGCTGGAAGAAGCCTATGAAGTGGCGGAAGCCATTGCCAAAGAAGAGTGGGCCGAACTAAAGAAAGAACTGGGTGATTTGATCTTTCAGGCTATCTTCTACAGCAAACTGGCGGATGAGAAAGGCTGGTTCAACTTTCATGATGTCATTGATGGCTTAGTGACAAAAATGCTGCGGAGGCACCCGCATGTGTTTCCGGAAGGCAATCTGCACAGTGATGGATCACAAGAACGAGACTTGTCAGATGATGCTCTGCATCAGCAATGGGATGCGATTAAGGCGCAAGAGCGACTTGAAGCCAAATCTAAGGCAGGAAGTTTACCCAGTGCCTTGGATAACATAACCGATGGACTACCCGGTTTGATGAAAGCCTGGAAACTTCAGAAAAAGGCATCACGGGTGGGCTTTGATTGGGATGACCTAACCGGTGTTAAGGCCCAATTGTTGTCTGAGTTACAAGAAGTAGAAGAGGCCGAACATCCGGATCATCTGGAAGAAGAGATCGGTGATTTGCTGTTTTGCTGTGTTAATTTGGCAAGGCATCACGGTGTTCATCCGGAAATGGCCTTGATTAAAGCCAATCAGAAGTTTGAAACCCGTTTTCGTGCGATGGAAGCCTTAGCTGAGCTACGTGGAGAGGCGTTTGATCAGTTGTCTCTGGTGCAGAAAGATCAGTTATGGAAAGAAGTTAAAGACCTTGAATCTCAGAAAAACCCTTTGGAAAAGAGTGATGAGTAACCTACCAGTATGGCACCACTGATAGGCTCTCATCGGTAAGGGAAGGG
>JBFHTA010000148.1:0-9764 GCA_041590855.1 Pseudomonadales bacterium | reverse complement strand
GTGGTCGGAGTGGAGGGATTCGAACCCCCGACCCACTGGTCCCAAACCAGTTGCGCTACCAAGCTGCGCTACACTCCGAAATGGCTCCTCGAGCTGGACTCGAACCAGCGACCAATAGATTAACAGTCTACTGCTCTACCAACTGAGCTATCGAGGAACAACTCATCAAGTGGCGCGTATATTAATGATGAGCCGATTTACTGTCAACCGTTTTACCAAGGATTTTTCTTAAAAAAGTCATTTTTTAACTCTGTGATTTAAAAGGTGTTTAAACTTTAAACGAATTTTGTATGACTGGGCCGTTTGTGCTGGTTTTTTGATCATTTAGCTTGGGGGATTCCAGGAAAGAGGTTCTCTAGAGAGATGGTTTATCTCGATCCAATAACCATTGGTTGATGACAGGCCAAACCCGATGGGGTGCATCCGTGCCACAAATAATGTCCATGTGACCGAAGTGACGGTGGTCTTCTGCTAATCCAAATTCGCGCCATTGCCGATCCAGGCTGCCAATCTTGTCATAAGCCCCGGCAATGGATTCCGGTGGCACCACCTTGTCTTTGTCCGCAGAGAGAAATAACACGGGTGTGGTGATTTGGCGAATGGATTGCTCGTAGTCGTGTTGTCGGTTGGTACTCAGAAAGCGGCCTTCGGACGCCCAGCTTAATAAGGTTGAAAATACTGGCATGCCGGTGCGATCAAAGGCTTTCAGTAGTAGGTGGTTAAGGGTAGGTTGTTCGATGGTTTGTGGAACCCATAAGGGGGCGAACCAGCGGTTCTTTTCGTTATCCAGAAAACGCAGTGCCCGGTGGGTCAAGGCTCCGACCAAATCAATACTTAAATGCTGTGGAAACCAGCGATGCAGATTAATGTGATCGTTAAGCCAGGTGTAACCTTTGGCGACCGGGCGAATCAGTTGGGTGCCTTTGCCAAAGTTGAACGGACCACAGATGGAAATAAAGCCTTTTAATTGGCGTTGCATATCGGCGCTGGCGCCGTAACAGATTGTGCCCCCCAGAGAATGGCCGATCAGATAAATCTTGGGATGTTGAGTGCGATGGCATATAAAGTCGATCAAGGCAGGAACGTCGTAGTCTACGTATTCTTCAAAGCTCTTGGGGTAAGGGGCACCGTTTGCCCGACTCAGACCGTGGCCTCTGAGCTCGGCAATAAAGACATCGTAACCCTGCATAACCAGATTATCGGCGAATGAGCGGCCGGGCAGATCCCAAAAGTGTCGGTTTTGCCCTAAGCCATGAATCAACAATACCGGGGTAAGATCACGTTTCTGAATGAGCGGAAGTTTTCGGGTGACGATCAGTGGTGCGCCGTCATCGGTGATGACTTCAAACAACTCTTTATAGCCAATCTGGGTCTGGTTGCCTGAGTTTGTTGAGCTGAATCTCTGTCGCACGGCTGCTACCTTCCTTGTCATCCTTTCTGCCATCCCTTAAGTATAGTGGCAATTACACGGAATCCTTTATGTTTCTCCTGGACAGCTTTGATAGTGTGATTGTATGCATGAGCGGACGGCATGTATGCCTGAACTCCAAGTATGTTCGGGCGTGATCGCCAATCAAGCGTTGAGCGCTATACTGGAATCACTGAAATAAAAAGTGTGCTAAATAAAGTGGATAGGCAAAAAGTGGGTGGCAATGAAGTACATTGTGATTTTTTGGCTCAGCGCATGGTTTGGCCTGGCAAGTGGCAATGCTTTCTCTGATTCAGTGACTGAAACAAGATTTCGTTGGTGTGCCTTCTTCAATTGGCCCCCGTGGATTTATAAAACGCCTGAGAAATATGACGCCTCCTTGTCAGAGCAGCAGTCAAGCCTCCACGTTTCGGAACCTTCATTATCGTTGCCGGAATCACTAAACGGTTATCAAGGCATTTTGATAGAACAATTGCTGTTGTTTAAACGCCTGCATCCGGATTTTGATTTTCAAATGCGAGAAATCGACAGCTGGAAACGCTGTCAGGAAAGTGTTGCCTCTGGCGCGACAGACTTTATTCTTGGAGCCAACAAAACCGAAGAACGGCAAAAGAAGTTTCATTATCTAAGTGAGCCAGCGTTTATCAATCGTTCCTTTGTTGGGGTGTACAGTGCCAAACACTCGATTCTGCCCAACATTCATAGGTTAGAGGACTTGCAGCCATTCGTGCTGGCGAAAGTTCGCGGAGATTCTTACGGCAAGCCCATTGACGATTACATTCGACACTTGCGTTACGGCGAAAACAAGATAGAGCTGTCCACACAGAATCAGGTTATGAAATTTGTCGCCCTGCAGCGGGCCGACTACTTTTTGATGCCAACGGCGAATTTCAGTAAAAACCTGGAATCCTTGCTGCGAGCAGAGACGGATCATTCGCTGGAACTGTCGTTTAAAGAAATTTACCGTATAGAGCGAGCGGTACCTGTCTATCTGGCGTTTTCAAAACAAACGGCAGCGTATGAAAGGTTAGAGTCTGCCTGGTTAGCAACGCTCAGAGAGTATTACCAAACGGTGGATCATCTTTCTCGTGTGGCGTATCACAAGGCATTGCTTAATCTGGAGTGAGTGGTCGGACAGAATGACCAACCACCTTTTGGACTGCGCAGAGCAGTTTCTTTTCTGATGTCGGCTTATGTTTAACAACCAATTGGGGTTAAACAACTGATGGGGATTAAAAATCCAATCGGGCTTTGGCACATAGTGGGGCTTGAGTAATGGGGTGCGTTACCGTCAGTTGTTCAGCATGTAACAATAGTCGATCTGCTTTAGCTAATGCTTCGTCGCATGCGTATAAATTGTCGCCCAGAATCGGGTGGCCGAGTGCCAGCATATGTACTCTCAGTTGGTGGCTGCGTCCGGTAATCGGCGTTAATTTCACCCGGGTTTGGTCTGAAGAGTGGTCGAGCACCTGCCAAAGCGTTTGGGAAGGCTTGCCGGATTCATGACAGACTTTCTGTTTTGGTCGATTAGGCCAGTCGGTGATTAACGGCAAGTTCACTTCACCTGACATCTGGCCTGTCGTTTTCACCAAATCTCCGTTCACCACTGCAATATAGTGTTTTTGGGTTTCTCTGTCCTGAAATTGTCGGCTTAACTCTCGATGCGCTGTGGGGGTGTAGGCGATGACTAAGATGCCGGAGGTTGCCATATCCAACCGGTGGACGATACGGGCATACGGCGATTGCTGTTGCAAGCGGCTGATCAGACAGTCTGCTTTATCCGGCCCTTTTCCCGGAACTGTTAATAAGCCGGAAGGTTTAGCGACCAGAGCCAAGTGTTCATCGCGATAATAAAAGTCGATGCCCTGATAGTGGTCGATGACGGTATCAAAGATAGGGGCATTCGAAAGGGGATCTGAATGAACAGCTTCAGTAGACATTACATCAAAGGCTCTGTTGGTCTGTGGGCTGGCTGATTATCCGTAAACCTGATTCGAGTTCAAGTTGAAACGCCCTGTGGAACGCATATTTTACAAAAAACTGCACAAAAGTTGATCTGTCTGGCTAAACTCAAAATAACAAACCTCTAATAGATTTAGACGGTTAGCTTCTTGGAGTGATGAATGTTTGAACTAATGAAGGAACATGAGCTGCAGGAACTGCATTATTTCCAGAAAGGTAAATTGAATGCAATTGTGGCGATTCACAGTACGCAACTAGGGCCAGCCTTGGGCGGATGTCGTTTTGTTCCTTACGCCGACCCAAACAGTGCTGCTTTGGATGCGGCTCGCTTGGCTCAGGGCATGACCTACAAAGCGGCACTTGCCGGGGTGCCTTTTGGGGGCGGTAAGTCAGTGATTTTATACCCGGAAGGGGAGTTTGATCGCGAAGCCTTGTTTGAGCTCTTTGGGGAGTGTGTCGATACGCTGGGCGGCCGTTACATCACGGCGGTGGATTCCGGCACCAATGTGGCCGATATGGACGTCATTCATCGAACAACCGAGCACGTTGCCAGTCACAGTGGCATTGGAAATCCTTCGCCCTACACCGCACAAGGGGTGTATCAGGGCATTGAAATGATTTTGGAGGAAGAGCTCAATATCAGTGTTGAAAAATCCACTGTCGCGATTCAGGGGCTAGGCAATGTAGGCTACGCCTTGATGGAGAAGCTGATTGAGCGTGGCGCGACCGTCATTGTCTCGGACACCGATGCCGAGATAACCCGCCGGGTGATTAAGGAATACGGTGTATTTGTGGCCCCTGTACGGGAGTTGTTGATTGAACCTTGTGACATTTTGGCGCCTTGTGGTTTGGGCGGTGTGATTCACCCGGACCTGGTGCCCCTGTTGAATTGTAAGGCCATTGCCGGGTGTGCGAATAATCAGCTTTTGAATTTTGAAACCGGAGCCAAATTGCACGATAGGGAGATACTTTACGCACCGGACTTTGTAATTAATTCCGGAGGGCTTATCTATGCTTCCGGTCGTTATAACCAACTGCCTCAAGAACAAATTGATCTGAACCTGGCGAGATTAACCAAAACGCTATCGTCTGTGTTCGCCCAATCCCACAAGAAGAACAAACCGACCGACCAAGTAGCCGTGGCCATGGCCAAGGAGATCATAGAGTAATTCATACATATTTTCCCAGTTCACAGGAGTGACTTTGGGGATAGGGGGTGTTTATGCAACCGCATATCGAAGTGCCTTATCAACAATGTCTTTCAGAGCAAGGACACTTGTTGTCTGGATTAACCGAGTCGCAATCTGCCATTGCAAACAATGCTGAATTACTGAAAACCGCCTACCAATGGATGGCTCTCACCCGGGTGTATGATCAGAAAGCTGTTGCGCTTCAACGAACCGGACAAATGGGAACCTACCCATCATCGCTGGGGCAAGAGGCCATCGGTGTGGCTGTGGGATTGGCCATGGCAGAAGCCGATACGCTGGTGCCTTATTATCGTGATCATGCGACGTTTTTACTTCGCGGTTGGCCTATCCGCGATCTTCTCTTGTATTGGGGCGGCGATGAGCGCGGTAGTGCAGGAGGCCCTGAGCAGGACTTCCCCATCAGTGTCCCCATTGCAACCCAGTCTTCTCATGCCGTAGGTGTTGGCACAGCAATGAAAATCAAAGGCGAGCACAATGCTGTAGTGACCACCATTGGTGATGGTGGAACCTCCAAAGGGGATTTTCTCGAAGCCATCAATGTGGCGGGTGCCTGGCAATTGCCTGTTGTATTTGTGATCTCGAATAATCAGTGGGCCATTTCCGTTCCGCGTTCCATTCAGTGCGGAGCCAAGACGTTGGCACAAAAAGCGGTCGGGGCTGGTATTCCGTTTGTGCAGGTGGATGGTAATGACTTTATTGCCTGTTACGACGCCATGACGGAAGCACTCACGCGGGCCCGTTCCGGAAAAGGCGCGTTTCTGATTGAAGCCGTAACCTATCGTCTGGGGGATCACACCACCGCTGACGATGCCACCCGCTATCGACCACCGGAAGAAGTGAAAGAGGCTTGGTCAAAAGAACCGATCAAACGCCTTCAAAGCTATTTAGCTGAACGTGGTTGGTGGGATCAGGAACAGGAAAAACACTGGCAAAAGACCTGTGATCAACGAGTCGAAGAAGGGATCGCTGCCTATAAGGCGATGCCGCCAGAACCGGCTGAAGCGATGTTTGATTATTTGTATGAAGAGTTTCCGGAAGTGATGTCGGGCCAACTGGATGCCTTGTTTCAAAAGGTGGAGCGGCTTCGTCAGACAACGGATTCACCCTCGTCAGATGAGTAGGAGGCGGGCATGGCAAGTTCATCAGAATCATCAAGGCAAAAGCCAGTAACGCAAAAACCGGTTACTGATAATCTGGCAGACGACTCGAATGTTCATGACATTACCCTGGTTGAGGCTGTGACCTTGGCTCTGGCGCATGAAATGCGTCGTGATCCGGATGTGGTGCTTTTAGGGGAAGACATTGGCACCAACGGTGGTGTGTTTCGCGCTACCTTGGGATTGCGCGATGAGTTCGGCTTTAAACGCGTCATGGATACGCCCTTGGCCGAAACCTTAATTGCCGGAATGGCAGTGGGAATGGCCGGACACGGGTTAAGGCCTGTCGCAGAGATTCAATTTATGGGCTTCATCTACGCTTGTATGGAGCATCTGGTTTCCCATGCCAGTCGAATGCGCAATCGTACCCGTGGTCGCTTGACGTGTCCTATGGTGTTGAGAGCGCCCTTTGGTGGCGGCATACATGCACCGGAACATCATTCAGAAAGCACTGAAGCCTTATTTGCACACATTCCGGGGTTGCGAGTAGTGATCCCTTCTTCACCGACACGGGCGTATGGCCTGTTATTGGCGGCCATTCGCTGCAATGACCCTGTGGTGTTTCTGGAACCTAAACGCATTTATCGCATTGAACGACAGCGGGTGGTGGATCACGGTGAAGCGCTGCCCCTGGATACCTGTTTTACCTTGCGCCAAGGGGATGACATCACGCTGGTCAGTTGGGGCGCGTCGATCCTTGAAACCATGGCGGCGGCGGAACAACTCAGTGAGCAGGGCATTGAATGTGAAGTTCTGGATTTAGCGACCATTAAGCCGTTGGATTTCAATACCATTTTGACCTCGGTAAAACATACCGGGCGTTGTTGCATTGTTCATGAGGCCTGCCGTTCGTTCGGTGTCGGCGCTGAAATTGCGGCTGGCCTGGCGGAACATGCCTTGTTGGATTTGAAAGCGCCGGTTAAACGGGTAACAGGGTTCGATACCATCATGCCGTACTTCAAGAACGAGCATTATTTCTTACCGTCGGAGCAAGACATAATCGCCGAGTGTCAGGCTTTGATGCAGTTTTAATGTGTGATACGGCTGGACAATTGAATGTGGGAGCGCAGCTATGAAGTATTTCAAGTTACCTGATTTAGGCGAAGGGTTATCGGAAGCTGAAATTGTCGAGTGGCATGTAAAAGAAGGCGATACGGTGAAAGAAGACCAGTTGCTGGTGTCGGTCGAAACTGCAAAAGCCATTGTGGATTTACCCTCACCGGTGACAGGAAAAGTCGTTGCCTGTTTTGGACAACCCGGTGATGTGTTGCATATAGGTGATCCGTTGGTGGAGTATGACAGTCAGGCCGAGGACACAGGTACTGTGGTGGGCAAAATACCACAAGGCAAAGGCGAGCGCTCCTCCAAAAACAAGTCCTCTAAAGGTAAGCCCTCTCCGACAGTGACCGAGCAGTTTATTATCGGTTCTCCACACACATCCGGTAATCAGGACACAAGTTTGTCGCATGGCAAAGCCACGCCCAGTGTACGTGCACTTGCTAAAAGATTGAATGTGGATATAGAAACAGTCAAAGGCTCAGGTCCGGGTGGTCGGGTGCTGGCACAGGACATTGAGGCTTATGCCCGTATTGATCAGGAAAAAGGGCAGGGCGAACCCATGCGAGGGGTGCGCCGAACCATGGCGAAGACGATGCAGTTATCCCATCAGCAAGTGGTGCCCGTGACCATTTTTGATGTGGCGGACGTGGATAAGTGGCCGGAAGGTGAAGACACCACCATTCGATTGGCCCGTGCGATAGCAACTGCCTGTGCTGAAGAACCGGCTTTGAATGTTTGGTTTGATGGTGAACATATGTCGCGTCGGCTTTGTAGCCAGGTGGATCTGGCCATTGCGGTGGATACCGAACAAGGGTTGTTTGTCCCGGTGTTGAGAGACATCAATAACCGATCCCTGACCAATCTTCGTGAAGGGTTAAACCGACTCAGGGCCGATGTGAAAGCCCGAACCATTCCGCCCTCTGAAATGTTGGGCGCTACCATTACGCTCAGTAACTTCGGCACAATGGCGGGCCGATTTGCCACTCCTGTGGTGGTACCTCCGACAGTAGCGATTGTCGGGGCGGGAAAAATCTATCAGGACGTGGTTGTTCATAAAGGCAAGGCGGAGATACGTTCGGTGATGCCCATTTCTGTAACCTTTGATCACAGGGCGGTAACCGGGGGCGAAGCAGCCCGCTTTCTTGCGGTACTGCTGAAACACTTGTCTAAAAAGCGTGCAAAATAACCGCTTTCGATGCTCGTGAAATGAGAGGGATCTGGAGCATGCTCTTGCTAACTCGTTGAATTCTTTGTAATTGTTAAATTGTGCAATTTGATTGATAATTCACGACACTGATTTTAATTGAACGACAATTCAATAAACGCTGGTAAAAAGTGACATAAATATGGTCATATATGACCTCTGTGTGTGGGATCATCCGATGTTACTGTGGGTGAAATGCCTCGGGACAGTGGCTGAAAAAGAGCGTGGCTGAAAAATATTAAGGAAAACGTTTTCTGCACGAGTTCTTGAAGATCGCGGCGCTGCGATCTTCAAGGGGGAAGATTGAACATACGATAATTATAATAAGGTACATGAACGGAATACCTCGTTAGAGGATTCTTCAGGGAAGTTCAGGCGTACCAATTATCAGATTTTGATAGGCTAGCCATGAACGACAAAGTACTCGATAAAGAGCAAATACCATCGATCTATGCTGCGGTCTTAAGTCAGGTCGTTGATAAACTTGGGGGTGGTCATTTCAATCTGGCAGAACAGGTTGGAATGTCGTCAGAAAAACTGTTTTCAAATGAAGGCCGCATCAGTCGTCGTCAATTCGGACGAATGATTGACTTGGGCTATAAACTGACTGAATGCCCGTCATTAGGGTTGGAATTCGGTCGTCAAATCACAGTGCATACCGATGGCTTGATGTCTCAGGTGGTGGTCACAGCCAATACCTTGGGCGAAGCCGTAGATCGGATGATGAAATATTACCCGGTGTGCGGTTTTTCTATGCAGCAATCGGTAACCGTGATGGATGATCTCACGACCATTCGTGTGACCTATCCGTATTACAACCGGATCAAACCCCAGCATAAAATTTTTACGGCAGAGGCGGTGTTTGCCAGCCACTGGGTGAAATTGCAAAGTATGCTGGGCGATCACATGATGCTGAATCAGCTGAATTTGGCGTATGGCCGCAGAAAATATGCTAAGGCATACGAAGAGTTGTTTGGCTGTGAGGTCTCCTTTGATCAGCAATTCAATGAAATGATCTTTCCGACGCCATTGCTTAATCAGCCTTTGAGAACGGCAAATCCGTTTCTATCCGAGCTGGCTAAGAAATTGTGCGATCAGCGCATTCGTGAGTTGTCCGAGCAGGATACCTTACCGAATCAGGTGCGGTTAATTTTACAACGAAATACTGGGGAAATTCCGAGTCTCAATGACCTGGCAAATGCCTTCGAGTTATCGCCCAAAGCGCTACGTCAGAGGTTGGCTCGTCACGACACCAGCTATCAGACCATTGTGAATTCTGTACTGAAGGAGAAAGCGTGTCACTTCCTGGGCGATCATCGATTGTCTGTGGATGATGTGGCCAGCCGTCTGGGTTACAGCGACAGTGCCAACTTCCGGAGAGCGTTCAAGCGCTGGACCGGAAAAGCTCCGAGTGAGTACCGACGCTGCTAATCACGCAATCTATTGCTAGTCATACAATTTAGGGGCCGCACTCAGCGGCACTTTTCTTGATTAGCTTGAAGATACTTTTTTGGCGATCAATGAACAGGTGGCTCAAATACAGGCCTAAAGGCTTGGACTTGGCCACCAACACATTCAACTCTGTTTTGTGCTTACTTAAATACTCTTCGTACATCGCACCTGTGGCCAGTACGTAATCCAACCGACCTGAATTTAGCAATTCAAACAATTGGCCACTGCTGGTGTGCGCTACCACCTTGTACCCCGGCTGATTGGAAATCCATTGATGCATATTCGTACCC
>JBFHTA010000147.1:0-9787 GCA_041590855.1 Pseudomonadales bacterium | reverse complement strand
GATACAGGGGCATTCATAACAACCACCGAGGTCGCAGTTTCTGCGATCGAGTCCATCTGTATAGGAACCTCTGGATAAGTCCGCTCTAGCTCTGCGGGCGCTAGAAAAACGTTAGAACGAGGCGAGCTTCGCAGTGAATGTCAAGACCTTCTCAAGAAGTTCAACGACGTTATAACGTTTTTAAAGCCCCGCCCTTCGGGGCCTTAAGAGAAGTTCCGATTCTTTGTTGTGCTTTTTTGACATAACACCCGTATGCCTGCAAAAACACGCCTCGAATAGTCACTTCTCTTATAGGCCAGAGCAGAGAGAGACTTGTTCAGAGGTTCCTCGAGAATCCTAATCAAAAGTATGTTCAGTTGTGTTGATATAGAACAAGAGGCCACTCATCGATGGCCTCTTGGCTGCAATTAAAGTTCAACTACGGACGTTGAACCCTAACCTTGTTGGCCAACACAGGAGCAATACCGTGTACGCCTCCCGCGTAATTAATTTTCTTAACGCCATCCTGATCAGTGTCTTCCTTATCGGCTACGCCGATCAAGAGGATATGCTCACCGCTGTCCGCCAGCGCTTCCGACAACTGCATGCCACCGTTCACCACGCCAATAAACCAAGACTGGTAACGAGCCACCAGCGTTTTAAGATCCAGCCCAGGCAGTTGCTCACCTTCCTGATTTCTTAGGTTCAACATGGCAGAACGCAATGCGCCGGAGATAGCCGCCAAGGTGTTCGGGGTATACTCCGCCTGGCCCTTTTGGTCAGTCCAGGTTTGCAGGGTTGCATCGTACATAGTACGTTCCGCCGCCATATAGGCACGGCGCGCAGCCGTAAAATAGCGTTCATCCTGCGTTGCGGTAAACGCGGCGGTCAAGCCACGAACCACGGCAAACTGTGCATCCAATTTAACCTGCTTCGAGGACATTACTTTATCGCCGGAAAGAATCGCAGTATCAGACACCACGCCTTGGTCATCCATCAAGTGCTGAATGATGAAATCTGCCTGAGCTTGCAAGATTGCCAATGCTGCCTTGCCTTCCGGAGTGTGCAGACGGGTGTTGCTGGCGTCTGCTGACGCATAACCCACCGGCATAGCATCCAAGGCACGCTGATAAATGGACAAGGCCACCAAGCTATATGCTGCATCAAAGGTTGTGATCTGATTGCCCGCCACACCTTCTGCAGAAACCTCATCCACAAAAGTACCTAACTTCTCATTGAAATGACCTTTCTGTAAATTATTGAAGATCAGAGCGGAAACATCCGAGGTCAGCGAAAAGGCATCCTTACCTACCACATCGTTAGAAACATCGGCATCGATATTTTGTTTCGGCGCAGCTTCAAAAGGGGAACCATCAAACACCGCCAGGAAGCCAGGGTTTTGCCCTTTATTGGCTTGGCGCTGATCGGCCATGGCATAAAATTCCGCCACCGGCCAGAGCAATTGCCAATGATCACGAAGGGTTGATCGTCCGTCTTCCACGATCAGTGAACCTATGGCATTCACGCCCTGCACTTGTTTTTCTTCGACTTTAACCCGATGCGGAAACCAAGCCCGTTGTGAGCCTGTTGCTTTCGCTCCCAGCGCTTTGCCGTTATAAGCCAGTTGATCCCGCAAAATCAGCAACTTGTCGATGGCTTGCTCGGTCAACAACATACCATTGAAACCGTCGAAGGCTGACACCCCCAGGCTGTAGGTGTCCGAATGATCCATGTCAGCGCTTTCAGCTTCCACTTCTTCATCCGTTTCTGTCACGTGCATACCGCCTAAGAAATCCTGCGACCACATCACTTCTTTCAGCAAGATGCCCCCAATGGCGGCTGGCACAAATGCACGATCAAAGGTACTCGCATCCCATGCCAATGAGGATAAGTCCCCCCGGTACGCTGGAACGCTCTCATTTACAAACAGGTAATCCCCGTTTACTTCAACCTCCAAACCATGCTGACCAATGGAGGTCGTGTCCACCGGGCCAGCAAAGTGAGGTGATCCTGAAGCGTAAGGCAACGATAACAGGTATAGATTCTTAGGAATTTTTGAGGCGTCCCGCCCCACCGCCTGGCTCAGGGCAACCACCCGCTCTTCTAGAGATTTAAGCGTACCGCCTCTCAATTGATTCAGCGGACCATTCGCCATGTGCGGCCCCATACGGGATTGGTAATTCAAGGCGTACATCGCCTCTTCAGAATACTCGTAGCTGTTGATGCCCGCCGTGTAATCAAACACCGTCGGCTGATTCAGCGCATCCGGGTCCAGCACATCCAGATCCAGCCCCAAGGCTTCTACCAGCGGCTCACCAGACAATTCAAACTCGGTGTAAGCCAGAAAGCTGGATGCCGGGTAATGGGTGGTGTCCAAAACCTCGACCTTCGTTTGAGCCTGAACATTCAAACTTAGTGCTGATGACAAAATCGCCGCAGCAATAGCTACACTCAGTTTGTTTTTACCTGATATTGTTTTCATAGCGTTCCCCGAATCCATGTTACCCGAAGGTAATCACTGTATAGATTACCGATCCACGGCCTCTCTAAACCTGCAATCGATATTGATAATGGTTCGTATTCTATTTAGCAAAAACAAAATAGATAGATGACAATTTGAACAACAAAAGCTTCATTGATGTGCGTCAAAAGACGAGTAGCTAAAAAGCAGAGACATAAGCAGAATCGACTCACTTTCGTTTCGGAAGACCTTTGAGCGACTCTTATCTGACTGTTATTTAGTAAAAGCTGACCGAGTTACTAGAATTTAAAAAGCAATTACGTATGATTTTTTAATCTTGCTTGTTACACCGCCCTCGTTTTAGGTGATGTGTAACAATCGCCAACGTTGTCACTCTCAAAAAAGAATTATAAACATGCCAACCTACATAACAGCCCTGATATCCAGAGCAGCTAAACCAACCGCCAAACTATTCTCGTTAATGTTTGGCTTTATCTTCCTTAGTATTTCCACAACCAGTCAGGCATCACCAGATAAGTTGATCGTTTGTGCTGATAAGGGTTATTGGTATCCCTTTGTCTTCACCGAAGGCTATGAAGCAAAAGGACTCTATATAGATATGCTGAACGATGCGGCAGATCGATTGGATCTTAGAATCAGTATTCGGCCTATGGACTGGAAAAAGTGCCTTCGCAAAGCTAAAACCGGAAAGGTGGGGGGTATCATTGGCGTTTCGTACAAAGATAGTCGAGCCGAATTTCTTGATTACCCCGACAATGCTAAAACCGATAAAGTATCTGACTTGCGCTTAACACAAGTTGAATACGTCATCGTAAACAACGCTGATTCACCATATATCTTTGATGGGAATGTAAGTACGCTTCCACAACCAGTCAGAGTTCCAAGAGGCTACTCGGTCGCAGACGATTTAAAAAATGACGGTCTGGCCAATGTGAATACCAAATCCAAAGGGGATCAAGGCACCCTGCTCCGCTTAATCAGCGAAAAGCAGGGCAGTGTTGTTACCTTAGCAACAGTGGCTAAACACTTTGAAAACCACAGGCTGTTCAAAGGTAAACTCAAAACACAAAAAAGGCCGTATAAGTCCAAATCATACTTTTTAGCCTTCTCCAAAAATAAACCAACGGATGAAGCCAAACGCATCGAGATCTGGAAAGCATTACAAGCAGTTCGTTCAGACAGTGTGTTAATGGAAAGCTACATGGCCAAATATTAAACGTTAGGAATAACAAGTCGGCGCCGGAGAACTCGAGAGCCGACTTGTTAAGCAATTCCCTGTCGAGTGAGAATCAATTATTTCAAGGTCGATAAGTAGACCGAAATGTTTTTGATTTCCTGATCCGTTAATTGCTTGGCAATGGACGTCATAGGCGACTGGTTTCTGTCTCTGTGGTCGCCTTTAAATTTCTCCAGCGTCTTCGCAATATAAGCTGCAGGCTGACTGGCCAAGCGCGGTAGCTGATCCCACCCTTCGGCTTTTACTCCATGACACATTTGGCATTTCGCCTGGAAACTGGCCTCGCCCTCACCTTCTGAAGCATTAGTAAACTTGGCGTTTGTCTTTTTGGGCACAAAGGGTTGTGCTTGCTGACGAGAGAAGTAGATCGCTAAGTTCACCCGCTCTTCCAGTGTTAACTTATCCGCCAACTGACTCATGACGTAGTTTTTACGCTGGCCTGAAGCAAACTGTTCAAACTGATTGATCAGATACTTGGCATTTTGTCCTGCCAGATTAGGAATGAAATCACGACGGGTATTACCATCGTTACCATGACAATAACCGCATAGACTGGCCTTTTCCTGCCCTCTCTGAGCCGACGCCTCCAGCGTTTGAGGATTCGACTGAATCGCTTCCAATAATTGGTATTGCTGATTCAAATCCGCCTGCGCTATCGAAGCCCACAAACCGGACGCGCCCAAAGAAATCATCAATAAACGTACTAGCTTAGCCATGCCCAATCCTTATGCCTTGTCTGCGGTATCGCGTTGTCACCTAGTTTGTAATCAGCCTAAGCAAAGCAATCCATTACAAACTGTGCGGTTAAAGAAAAGGTTGGCACTCTAGCCGCAGTGCACCTAAAAAAACTTGAGATAGATCAATATCCTCGCAATTACCCTTACAATTAGTATGCTTAATTAATCAAACCCGTAACGATGAAAGATAATCACTTCAGAGACTTCGCAAGCCAGACGCTTCCGGTATAATGGCGCCAGTTCTTTATTCAGCCACCGACATTATCTGCGAGGCCCGACGTGACTCTTTTTCGCCCCTGCATCGACTTACACCAAGGCAAAGTGAAGCAAATTGTAGGCGGTAGCCTGAACGACGAAGGCGCCGACACCAACTATGTCAGCCCTTACGATTCAACCTACTACGCAGAGCTCTACCGAGATCACCAACTGACCGGCGGACACGTCATTGCATTAGGCCTTGGCAATCAGGAAGCTGCGCTTAACGCGCTTAAGGCTTGGCCACAAGGTCTACAATTTGGTGGTGGCGTCAATAACGAGAACGCCGCCGACTACCTGGAAGCGGGCGCGTCTCATGTGATTGTGACCTCGTACTTGTTTGAAGGCGGGGAATTATCATCGGATCGCCTGGAAGCCATCAAACGGGAAACCGGTAAAGAGCATTTGGTGTTGGATTTAAGCTGCCGTCGTACAGACTCAGGTTGGAACATTGCCACCGACCGTTGGCAAACCATTACCCAAACCCAAATTACCGAACAGACACTCAAAGAGTTGGCGGGCCATTGCTCTGAGTTTCTGATTCATGCGGCAGACGTCGAAGGCCTGCAAGCGGGCATTGATAAAGAACTGGTCGAAGTACTGGGCAAATTATGCGACATCCCGGTCACTTACGCAGGCGGCGCTCGCAGTCTGGACGATTTAAAAGAAGTGCATACCTTGTCCGGCGGGCGGGTCGATCTGACCATTGGTAGTGCGTTGGACATTTTTGGCGGCAAGGGCGTTACCTTGCAAGAATGCATTGACTGGAATCGTTCGAACTAAGCCCCTTCGTTCAGTAGACGTCGTTCTCGGTCAACACTCTGACGGACAACTCGCCCGATTCTTGCGTTACACGGATATGCATCGGGCGACAACACACCTGACAATCCTCGATGTAGGCATCCTCGGTTGATCCCTGCTCCAGAAAAGCACAATCCAATAAAATATCCATCCACTCACCGCAGTAAGGGCATTGAATCCGTCGCTCTTCTAGTGGGTTCATTGGCGTGCCTCATCAACGTATAAACACCAAAGGGGCAGCAGCCTGCCCCGCAGATCTTTCGATCATTCAAGATTACTTGGCAAGCAACTCTTTCGCTTGATCCTGCCAGGTGGAGAAACCGCGCACACTACTGAATTCTTCCAGCGCTTTCGCTTTCTTAGGATCGATAATGTCATCCAACGAGGTGAATCCGGCCGCTTCCAATTTCTTCACGGTAACCGGTCCAACCCCTTTCATCGCAGAGATTTTGGCTTTTGCGTTGTTTTTCGAGGCACCCGCTGAACCACTCTTGGAGGCAGGTTTTGCAGTGCTTGTTTTAGTTGCACTTGCTTTTGCCGCTGTCGATTTGGCTGGTGCTTTTTTAGCTGGAGTTTTCTTAGCGTCAGCAGCTTTAGCCGGTGCTTTCTTGGCCGGAGCCTTCTTCGCAGGGGCTTTCTTGGTCGTCGCAGGTTTTGCAGTTGCCGCTTTAGCTGTAGCCGGTTTGGCCTTGGCCGACTTAGCCGCTGTGCTTTCAGACTGAGTTTCGGTTTTCGCTGTTTTTTGAGCGGCTTTAGCTGAGGTTTTCTTAGGGAATTTCGAAGGGAAACGGGTAGAAAGTTCGTCTTCTAGCTGAGCAATTAATTTGTCTTTTGCCGCCAATAACGCTTCAAGACGCTGATCAAACTCTTTCTGTATTTTCTTGAGTTGCTTTTCATACTGCTTCTCAAGCTCTTTCATCAGCTTCTTGGCTTGTTTACCGGGGTCTTTACGCAACTTGCGTACTTCTTCCGTTAACTCATCCACCTGTTTTTGAAGCTCTTTCTTGGTAGAGCTCACACGATCATTAATATCGTGCAGCAGATCAGAACTCTTACCTTTTGCTTTTTCCAGTTCGCTTTCCAGCTTTTTTTTCAGATCTTTCGCCATGGTCATAGTTCGTCCAAATGGTTTATGTCCTAGTTTTTCTTACCGCTGACTCAAGCATAGGGAGCCGCCGCTATTCCTTACCTGACCTTAGTCAATACTACTGCCTTCGACTGTTCAGAAAATCCTCAAAGAGGCATTCAATGCACTTTTGTACACTGGTTTCCGGTTCGATGGCAACCACCTAACGCGCTTTGGGCGCGATATTGCCAACCAAATCAGTCAATTCTTACAACATCGGACAGATTCAGGACACCTTTAAGCTGTGCCCCACTTGCCCGACAGGGGCATTGATAAATAGCTCATAATAGACCAAATCTAGAAAGTAAGACGTTTGACAGGCGATCATTGTGAACAAAGTATCTCAGGGCTTATTTGCTACCTCCGCGATTCGTTGCTGAGTCCGCTCATTCAGCCATTTGATCAAGGTGGGTAAAAAACCGGGGGCCAGTGCGTCTTCTTCCATCCACATCAATTTCAACCAGGCCTTAAGCCCGAATTCAGGCTCACCAAAGACATCCGCACGTAACATCGCGTGGGTAGCATTTTCGATCATCCGTGTGGTCACTAACGGATGTGCACGCCGTTGCCAATCGCTTAGCTCCTGATATGCATCAACATTGAAGTCTGTGTCCCCCCATAACAACAAGGTGGGTCGATGTAGCTTTTGATAGGCATTCGAAGCATTGGCCAGATAGTTATTGAGCACAAAGTGATAGCGTTCTCGCGACATTGGTGTACGTCTGGAAGTTAGCACGCCGGTTTTCCCGAACGACTCAAAATGGTGAAAGAATTCAAGATAGTCGTCATAACTTGGGTGACTGGCAAAGAACTCGATCTCCCGATCGTATCGCGCCACAGCGGCCTTGATTTCCTCAGGGGATGCACCGGACAACTGCCGCCTTCGTGCCGTAAGGTATTGCCCTTGCGCCACCCAATCGGTGGCAAAGCCAATACCCACTGCAAAGCTAACCAGAGAATCCTCCGCCAACAGTTCAGGCACCACCCATCCGGCCTGACTGAACCCCACAAAACCGATCTGTGCCGTCGGAAACCCATAACGACGCTGGAGTGTTTCAATTGCGGAGATGGCAATGCCTTGTCGATCAGCCATGGTGAGCGATAACCAGTTGCCGGACGACCCTCCAACACCCGGTTTGTCCCAGCTAAAGATGGCATACCCCTGAGCGCGTAACGGCGTCCAGATCAGTTCGAAGAAGCCACTGGCGTCGTAATTCATTGCTCCGTCGCCATGCACAAACACCAACACCGCTCGAACAGGCTGGGCATCGGTCGGCGCCAAATAATGACCAAGCAATTGATGGTCGCCGTAACTGAATCGTACTTCCTCCGCATGGGCTTGGTCAGACACAGCCAGCAAGACAGTTATCCACAGAATAAAACAAGCCCAAAGACCTAAACAGGTCCACAGAACAAAACAAGCCTTCAGACCTAAACAACTCCGCAGACCTAACCAAGGTCGGCTTAACAAACGCACTTTTACCCAGGATGTCATCTCTGTTCTCCTGTTGTTGATGAATGAAATCGATATCTGAAAATCACGGAATCAGAAGGAATAGGTCACACCCAGCGCACCAAGGGAGCCCTCCTGATCATAAAACTCAATATTGGAATCGGTTTCGCTGTAGCTGAATACGGCGTCCATCCGAATCGGCTCCCAACCGAACGGCTGCAGCACACCAATGCTGGCGGTAGCTGACACTGCTTTATCTTCACGGGTCTTATCAAACACCGGATGACTCTGATCGTATTCTGATTGTTCGTAGGACACGCCGGTACTGATTTCCAAGCCGTCCGGGCAGAAGAATAAAAACAGCTCGCCACCGTAGCGATCAAAATCAAACGCGTCGCCTTCCGCATCGGCCAGGGTGTAGTAGACTTCGGGGATCAGGTACATCCTGGCACTGAAAGGCAGCGTCAGAGAGACTTCCGTTTGGTGAAAGTCTGCATCTCGACGTAAGGTTTTGACCTCTTCGGCGGTCAAGCCGTTAACTTGATTCAGCAAGGATGCTCCGGACGCCTCATCGTCCACCTCCAAGCTGGCGTAGACATAGCGTACCGACACCGGACCGCCAAACAGATAGGCCGCCGATAGATACGCCCCCTGCATACTGCTGTCGGTTTCTTTGCGATCGGCATTGGTCAGATACGGATCTTCCCAAACCTCATCCACACCGGGAATACGAGGCAGAAAAGCACCGGTGATCAAGGTACCGTCGTTGAACTGATGACGCACCCCGACTTCAAATAGCGGGTTGGCTTCAATGAGATTTTGCTCAGGGGTGCCCATGTAGAATTGGGTTTGCTGATTATCCAGGGTGTAGTTCAGTTCCCAGAAAATCGCCGCCGTCCCTGCTGAATCTGAGTCGGCGTTCTGATCCAGACGACTAATACGCTCGTTCTCATCACTCACCGCAGACAGCGAAGTGTTCTCCATCGCTACAACGGCCAATTGAATGTAACCACTGAAACCGGGTTCCAGTGTTTCCTCCGGTTCAAAGGCGCTGGCAGGAAATACACTCATGCCTGCCATCAGGCCGAACCAACAAGACAAAGATCTGGCACGAACCAAGCGCGGAGATTGAATAAAGGCTTCCATCGTTAACTCCCATAGTGGTGGTTGCAATCCGTTGCGGATTCAATCCTATGGGAGCTAACAATACCTAGGCAGGAATTAAGAAAAGCTTAAGGCTATGACGGAGCACCATTCATTAGTGAATGTCGTCCCCAACACGCAGAATCTTCATGGTGTTGGTGCCACCTTGCGCATTGATGTAATTGCCCTTGGTGACAATCACCAAGTCGCCTTGTTCGACAATGCCTTTTTCCAATAAGGTATCAATGGCAAAGCGGTTTACTTGCTCGTTATCCACATCTGCTGCCACGAAAGGAATAGTATGAACGCCACGATACAGTACCACTTGTCGCTGTGTGCTGACCTGTGCAGAAAACGAAAAGATCGGGATCTTGGTACGAATACGTGACATCAACAACGGCGTTTTGCCCGTCTCCGTCATGCTGACAATGGCCTTTACCCCTTGCAGGTGGTTGGCCGCATACATGGCAGAAAAGGCAATGCCTTCATCGATGGCTTCAAAGGCTTCGTGAATCCGGTGCTGTGATAATTGCGTGGTCGGACTGCGCTCGGCACCCTGACAAATGCGATCCAT
>JBFHTA010000146.1:0-9894 GCA_041590855.1 Pseudomonadales bacterium | reverse complement strand
TATTTCGTAAGCGACTGCTACAGAGAGGACAGAACTCAGGAAAGAATGCATATCCAAACCCGATCAGGGTGAGCGGGTTTAGATACGCAGAGGCAGGGAGATAAGATTACGCGGTCAGGGCTTGCTGAACCGGTGCTGCTTGAGTTTGTTGTGAGTGTGGCTCTTGCCAGTTCACCAGGTTCATTGCCTGATTCAGGTTGTAGACTTCTTTGCCTAACAAGCTGTTAATGATGGTGGCAGAGCGCCAGCACATCAGGCTCATTTGTGGTTCGGCGATGCCATGGCTGTGGCGGCCTGCGTTCACAGCATAGATGCGGTTGTCGGCTGGACCGTCCCAGCCCACTTGGAAATCACGGTCCAGTTCGAACAAGCCGTTTTCATCGGTGGTGATGCGGGCGCTTAAACCGTCGAGGTAACTTGGCAAGGCGGTTTCGAAACCAGTACACAGAATGACGACATCGGCATCGAAGGTCTCAGCCTGATGGTTCATGCCATTTTGTACGGTAATGCTGTGCTGGCCGTTTTGATAGCTCATGTCGGTCAGTTCACGATTCGGGCGCATGTCGAAATGGCTGATGTCTTGTTGCAACGAGAGTTCGTAAAGCTTTTGGTATAAGGCTTTGAGGGTGTCCGGTGAGATGCCGTCAGAGGCCAGTTTCTGGCTGGCAACAATGTTGGCTTTTACTGATTCCGGCAGATGGTAGAATTCGTTAACGTACTGAGGAGTGAAGAACTCGTTGGTGAATGGCGTTTCATCCAGCGGCTCGTAGTTAGCACGACGCGATATCCAATGAACGCTGGCCGGTTTGCCCCACAGTTGATCGATCATGTTTTCGAATACTTCGGCTCCTGTCTGGCCGCCACCGATGATAGCCACTTTCAGGCCTTCCACCGACATTTCACGCTGGGCAATACCGATGGCGTGGAACACGTTACCGCCCAGATAAGGACGCACGCATTCAGGAATGTACGGGCGCTTTCCGGTACCCAAACAGATGTTTTTCGCTTGCACTGGCGCTCGGCCATCGTTGAAGTGCAGTTCGAATGCGTTGTCTTTGAAGTCGACGCCTTCAATGCTGCTGTTGTATTCAATCATCGGCAGTTTTTCAGCGGCCCAACGCAGGTAGTCGGCGTATTCGACGCGGCTGACGGCGGCCAGTTCAGCGGTGAGGAATTGATAGAAACGTTTGTGTTCCACCAGATAATTCAAAAAGGTGTATTCGCTGGTTGGGTCAATGCCGGTCACTAAATCTTTCAGATAGGAAGTTTGCATACGCACACCGGGTAGCAGCATGCCCGGGTGCCAGCTGAAGGCCTGTTTCTGATCGAAGAAACGGCTATTGATCTGTTCGCCACGGCGGTTCAAACCATCGATGAGTGCGGCGATGCTTAGGTTGAACGGGCCTGCGCCCAATCCGGCTAGATCTAGTGGTTGTGTCATCTTGTTTTCCATATGCTAGGTGCGTTGAGAGAGGGAAGGGGGTACATTGGAAACCCCTTACACCGGCTCTTTTTGCTTATCTTGTAGTTGTGAATCTTGTGACGCTTCGTTGGCTGATGAGGTTTCTTGTTGCCCATGCGCTTGCCCGTGTTGTGATCTGGACAGCGCCAGCGGGTTTAGCAAGGGTGTACCCAATTCAGGGACCGGGCGTTCGGCGCTGTCTTCATAACCCAGGCGGAAACGCACGCGGTTGATGCAGACTTTCAAAATGGTGTCGTCAAACAGCGGGAACAGCGCGAAGCGCGATGTCAGTTCCGGGTGCGCCTGTTGATAGCGGGTTAATGCCTGCGCCAATAATTCGTAGAAGCGAATTTCGCTGACACCGCATTGCTCTTCCACTAACGGGGAGATAAAGCGCAGCGTGGTGACGAAGTGACCCGTCACCAAATCATGAATCAGGTAGTGCGCCGGTAGTTTGGTTAAGCGTTGTTGAACGCTCTCCGGCATGTCATTCAGTTCTGCAAATTCCCCCGGATAGTGGCTTGCATCGACCATGCGCAAATCACCGTGGAAATCTTTGATGGATGCGCGTACCGGCTGGAAGTTTTCCAACACCAAGCTGATATTTTGACCGTGAGATACCAAGCCAATGCCGTATTTCGCCATCAGGTGATACAAGGGCACGACCACCACATTAAACAGGCGATCCAACCAGTCTTCGGCGGATAAGCCGGAGGCCTGGATGTATTCTGCTATCAGTGCCCGGCCGTGCGCGTCAGTTTGCATCAGGGTAGACATTAACAGCCCGGTGCTATTCGGACTGTTTTGAGTGAATTGATCCAACGACTCCCGCCATACCACGCCCAGCATTTCATGGTAGCGATAAGGTGCCTGGGCAATTTGTTGCTGGATCGGGTGATTCACATGAATTCCGCACACTTCACGCTGCACAATCAGGCCACGCTCGTTTAACAGGGCATCGGATTGGCTGAGTTCGTACAACCACTGCGACAGTTCGGCACCCGTGGCAATGTGCTCGCCCGGTACACCGCGATAGCAAGAGGTGTTGAGTATGGTCAGTGGTAATTTCAGGTCATATTTACCCGTTGGGGCTGTACCGTTTGGCCCCATATTGGTCAAAGTCCGAATGGATTGCTGAGCTATGAATTGGTCGTTCAGCTCGCCAAGCAGGATCAGCTCTCCACTGGCAATCCATGCCTGATACTGGGGCTCAATAAAGCGCTGCCATTGCCAAGGGTGAACAGGCAAGGGTAAGTAGTCAGACATTTTCTGATCATTCGCTTCAAAGCGGCTCAGAATGTCGGCTCTTTGTTCGTGGCTAAGCAGTTCGGAAATCAGTTCCCAGGGTTCGGCGTGTGCCCAGAAGCCGGCGTTACAGAGCTCGCCTTTCACCGCGATCAGCAAGGGTTTGACGGTGTGTCCGGATTCCGGTGTGAACTGAGCCAATTCCTGGCTACCCCAGCCCATACGTCCTTTGTTGGCAATGGCTTTCGGGTGGCCATCCAGCAGGCTTTGCAGGTTGGCGCTGTCCATACGAATCATGTCTTTTGCGGTGTGTTGGCTCAGGCGCGCCCAATACTGCAGGTCGCTGTACAGGGTGTTTTGCACTTCTTCCAACAGGTTTGCCAAGACAATGTCGGTCAGTTTCATGGCTTCCTGCGCATGCACTAAAAATTGCGCGCCCGAAAGTTGTTTACTTTGTGCAGTCGTTGGCCCCTGATAGCGGATGCTGTCAGGCTCTGGGATCAACCAATTCCACACCGTGCGTTTGGCCTGGAAGTGGTAGGTATGCTCGCCGTCCAAGGTTAACTGAAACTCACCTGGCTTTACTTCTTCTGGCGAAAAGCACTCTTCGTAACTGCATTCGCCAATGATCTTGGCGATCAAGCGGCGATTGCATGCATCCCAGGCATGTTTGCTGTTTTCTGGGGTGATCCTGTCTGTGGTCATCTTGTTTTCCTAATGATCCGCTGCCCGAACTTATTTAAAACGCTTATAGAAAAGGTCTTTTTCACACACCATCAGCGCGGCACGCTTGTGCGGGAAATCGAATTCTTTTTCCTTGCGCCAGCCGTCGGCTTTCTCCGTCCATTTCAGTAGATTTACATTATCGGCCCGTGGTTCGCCCACCAGACGATCGGTTCTTGGGTCCAGCAAGAACAGAAAATGGGTTACGGCTTTCAGCCAGTACTCGGCTCGACCACCACCCAAGAATTGAGGCTCACCCACCAACAGGTGGAAGCCGTGATCGAACGGGCGACTGTCGTAGTAAGGCCCCAAGCGATCTTCCTGCGCCCAGTAGGTTTCGAAGTAACCAAACGGCACACCATCAAAGCAGGCAATCAGCGGGGCAGAGTGTGGGTCGTTGCGGCAGTTACGCAGGTATTCGTCCAGCTTTTCACGGGAGAATGGGTATTCCCAGAATTCAGCAACCCGTGGGTCGTTCTGCCATTTATGGAAACGTTCGCCATCGCCTTCTACGGTGGCGTGGTACAACTCAAATACGCTGTTGAGTTGCGGAATCTGACGACGGTAAAGCACGCCTTCCGGCAACTGCGGACGTACTGGCACGGGCAATTCCACGCCTTCGCGCTCGGTGCGGACGTCCGGAGTGATGGTCAATAAGGCTTCATTCAGAAAGGCATCCGGAATCTGATAGAACGCCGAGCGGCTGATGCTCAAACCTTGTTCGGGCGTGATCTGCCAGTGACGCGAGTTAACAACTTGCGCGTTTTCCGACAGCACCTCTGCGGTCAGGATCAGGGTTTCAACGTTCAATAAGGAAATTAGTTGATCCAATATTTGATGGCTTAAACGAACGCTGTCGGTGCGCCCTAACCAGCGGGTGATGGTCAGTTGATCGCCTTCGCGCTGATAGTCCAGCTGCCAGTAGCGTTGGCTTTCCTGATCAGTGCTCTGATTGACGGTTTGTTCCAGCACAAAGCTGGTGGCGTTGGCGTCCAGTGAGTCAGCGGTAACGACAAATTTATTTGGGGTGTTAGTAATATCTGACATGGTAAATCCTTAAGCCATTTCGTCGGTGGCGAGTTGTTCAGTGTTCGTCAGGTGTTGTTCAGAGCCGGTTGTGGCATCTGCGGATTGGCTACCCTCTGATTCCTGAGTGTTGGTCAGCGGGTCGACCCTGTGGGAATTGAATTCGCGTGAGTTCAGTTTTAGCGGATTGGCCATTGGGTGATACATGGCCAGGTAATCTGTCTCTGTATTCTCATTCAGTTGTTTCAACGACACGAAGAAGTTGCCTTTGGCGCTGAGTTCGTCGGCGTTCAGCAGGTAGTCGATGCACTGGGCATCGCGAACCCCTTGTGCCTTGATGTCGTTGAGGAAAAACTGCAACTGCCCGATCAATACCGATTCCGGCACTTCACCGCTGCGCGATAGGCTGCTGATGACATTGAAAGTGGCATTGATGATCAGGTAGTAACTGAACAGGCGGATGGCCATTTCGTCTTCGACTACGTTGGCGCTGTCGGCGGCCATGTCCGGTAAGTATTGGGTATAGAGCTGGTTAGCTAACTGACTGAACCCTGTGCCCTGACAATCGCGGAAGTACATGTGCACCGGCATGCCTTGGCTGAGTCTCAGTACAATGTTTTGTTGGTGAGCCCCGAACAAAAGACCGTAGTCGGCTTGCGCGATCAGCAAGGGTTTGACGGCCACATCGAGATAACGCTTAAACCACTCGCTGGCGAGACTGGCATAGCTCTTATCATGGCGTGTATTAGAACCCTGTTGGCTGTTGCTGCTCTGTTGCCACTGTTTAAGGCTTTGTTCAAGACGGGACTGGCCACTACGCGGGTCGTCTTGCAGCAGCGTTGCCAATACTTCGGTGTTGTGGTCGTGCCCTTCGATGAAGGGGTTTTCGCGCCACAGCACAATGGTTTCTTCGAACGGCTTGCCGTGTTCATCACACACTGCGGCGGCGGTGGGTTCAAACAGGATATTGAAACGGTCGGAGAAACGCTGTTCAAAGGCTTGTGCCGGAGGCGTTTTCAGCACCCGGCAGAGTTCCGCGCCGCGTACCAGTTCTTCCGGTTGCAGATGGCGAATGGAGTTGGTGAGCTTAACGCTGAGAGAAAACTTCAGCATCCAGGGTGACAGCTTGGAGTAAATGGCCCGGACCGAGGTGGTCGCAGACCAATCGATGCTCCCGGAACCGAGATGTACCAGGTCACCGGCTTCCATTAAGGCCACCAAACGCGGAGTCGTTTGCCATACCTTATGCTGGAACGGATGACACGGGTACAGTACGAATCCCTCTTCCAGCTGTTGTTGCCAGGCTTGGGCTGTACTGTCGTTGGCGATCAGATCCTGAATCAGGGACGCATAGTCAAACCCTTCGGTGGCTCGGGTATACAGATGCGCAGTGTTGATCTTGTACCAGGCCAGTTGGAATTGGCCACCAAACTCAGGCGCGTAAGCCAGGGTGTCGTCTTCGCTGAAGTTGTCACGGGCTTTGGGGCAAGGGTGAATCGAGTGACCGGTAAAAAGTGCCGACTCCGCTTGCGAAAAGTTCAGTGCCTGCCCGAACAACTGATTCAGCTCGGCGTCTCTGTGAGTCAGCGCTTGTTGTAAGTTGGCGTCGCTTTGCAGTGCCCGGGCAATGAAGTTGTTCAGGGTTTCCGAAGACTTTTCTGTGATGTCTTGGTTGTCTGTTAATTCCTGATCCGTCGATGTTTGGGGAGTCAATGCGTGGCAGATCGGGCTGTGATGCATTACCTCGGTGACGGCTTCTGAAAAGCTCAGGGCTTGGACATCTTGTGTTTTGCTGAAGCAGGGTGACAGCAAATGATGACGACCTGTGGTGGAGAACGTCATGCAGGGAATAAAAACACTGCCCTGAGTCGTCGGGATCTCGAACCAGCCCGTTGGCCATAGGCGTTCATTCCCAGAGGTTGAACGTGTTTCGCTTAGTTGTTCCGGAAGTGGTCCGTCAGAATATGCGCGATACTGCCAGCCTTGCCATTCACGCAACAGCGCATTGAAAAAACAATTCAGCGAAGGGTGGTACTGAAAGGTGATGGGATCAGACGAATTAGAGTACGAAGTCACTGCGAGTCTCGAAGAGGTTGCTTGCTAAGTTAATGTATGGTCGTTATGAGTGGAGCTTCGCAGCCTGAATGCCCGGCTGAAGAGGCACGTTCTTAACGGTTTGACCCGAAAAGATCGTCCATGAAGGTTATTCCCTAACCTGTACTCACGACGCGATTGCGTCTTTTCCTTAGGAAGCACTTTTCTTAACGAGATCTAAGATACTCTCTGAAAAGGCTCGAGCTTTGTTACTTCATGAAGCTCCTGAGAACGTGCAAATGCAGTTCCCGAATCACGCGTTTTGAAGTTCAAACCGTGATTTCTTTTTATGCTAATGCGTGTAATAATTATTTGCAACTAAGAATTATTATCAGTTGGAAGCGTCCATTTATGCAGTTGGTTTATTCCATGGTGGTGATGATGGGGTTGATGCAATCAGCCTTGTTCGCCTGTTTACCCTGGTTAATTGAGTACACCCCGTTAGATGTTCAGCAGTGGTCTTGGCTGGTCAGTGGCAGCATGTTCGGCTTTGTGGTGATGGCCCCGTTATGGGGACGAGTGACCGATCATTACGGGTCGAGCCGAACCTTGGTCTGGACGTTCAGTGGCTTTGCCTTGTCGAATCTACTATTGGTGATGATGATCTCGCCGTGGGGTTTATCTTCTCTCAGCGTAATGGCTGTCGTAACGGGCTTGGTGTTATCCCGCTTGGTGTATGCCGGATTCACTTCGGGTGTATTCGGGGCGGCCCAGGCCTGGGTGATTGGCAGCTCTGTTCGCTGCGAAAATGCTGGAACATCCAAAAATTCTCAAACACAGACCCAATCCAGTTCGAACATGAAATCCGCGCTGGCACGTTTGAATGCCATTAACCAAATTGGCCGAATGTTAGGGCCCTTGGCAGTAATGTTGGGCGCGTTCTGGTTTCCTACTTTGGCACTGTATGTGTTTGCGGGCATTGCGATTTGTATTGCTTTGATGTTCCTGATTCAGCAAAAAGAGGCTCGTCGCGAAGAGGCTCAACAGCAAGGCTCAGATGCTTCTGGGGCTTCACTCCCGTTGCAAAAGGCGCTTGCTGAGGAAGGCGTCGTTTGTGGAAGAAACACGGCCTTTTCGTTAAGAGAGGCAGCCCCCGAATTGATGATGGCGGTGGCATTAACCCTGACCGTCGGCACCTTACAGTTCTCGATCGGGCCTTACTTGCAATGGATGTGGCAGTTGAGCGCGGAAGAGGCAACGCATTCTGTAAGTCAGCTGTTGTTTCTGAGTGCTCTTGTGGTGACGCTGACGGCGATTTTGCTGGTTCCAAGAGTGGCCAATCGACCCAGGATATATATGGGCATTATGCTGGTGGGCTTAACATTGGGCAGTGTATTGTTGATCACAGCGGACTCAATGTTGGGGTGGGCGATGGCGATTGTGTTGATGTCTCTGGGGGTAGCTTTGTGTTCCCCTTATTACGGGTTTATTTTGCGTGATCGCTGGCCTGATCAACAAGGCCGAATCGGTGGCTACCTAACCAGTGCGCATACCGTGGGTTATGGCTTAGGCACCTTGATCGCGGGCAGTTTGCTGCAATGGCAAACTCAATGGGCTGTGTATCCGGTGGCCACAGCGGCGGTGGGTTTATTGGGGTATTTGGTGTATTCAAATGTGCGTGAGTCTGCTGTACATGAACCTGCGTAAGCAAGTCATCATAAATCGGCTAAGGTATAGAGAACGATGATGAACTTAGCGGGAGCGCAGCAATGAATATTCGGGATGTGATGACCACAGATGTGGCCACCTTGCAGCCAAATGCCACCTTGGCCCAGGCGAGGGAATTGATGGAAGCCAAGCGCATTCGGCAAATCCCGGTGGTGGACAAAGAGATGAAATTACTGGGGATTATTTCGAAACGGGATATCTACGCGGCCAGTGTCTCTAATCTGAGTGAAAATTACGAACGCAGCCGAAATCTGTTGGAAGGGCGTCTGCAAGTTTCTGAGATCATGACCAAGGATGTGGAAACGGTTACGGCCGATGAAACTCTGGCTGCAGCGGCCATCAAGTTGCAAGAAATGCGCGTGGGGGCATTGCCTGTGATCGACGGTGGTAAGCTGGTGGGGATCATTTCCAGCTCGGACTTCCTGGGCATTGCGGTGATGTTGTTGGAAAAGTAAAACCAGTCCCCCAGTATGTTCTGACTATTCCTTTCTCTCAAGGGAACCTGTGATCAAGCCCGCTGAGCTAGAGCGGACTTGTTTAGAGGTTCCTTAGGCTTCAAGCACTGAGGTCTGGCCTTTCATATCTTCTTGAAAAACTAAATACAAATCATTCTTATTGATATATTTCTCTAAAACGATAGAATTCGCTGCATCTAATTATTCCATCTCATTTTCCCTCAAGGATGCGCCATGAACCCTGAAATTAACGGTTGGCCGGTGGTTACGGTGAACTTTATTGATATCCCAACGGATGAAGACATCCGTCGTTGGTTAGCTGCCATGGATCAGTGGTTGGCAAGGGAAGAACCCTTCAGTGTGGTGTTACTGACGAAAAACAAGGGAATGTCACCGTTGGCCAGACGAGAACAGGGCATTTGGTTTAAACAGAACAAGGCAACTTTGGCGCAATATTGTGTCGGCGTGGCTCGTGTGGTTCAGCAGGATCAAGACCCAGAAAAATTGGCTGGGGCGGCCATGCAAAACGCCATGCCGTTTAAACTGGCCGCATGCGACAGCCTGGCGGGAGCACAAGAGTTAGCTGCCCAGTGGCTGGCGTAGACCGCGAGCTTGTGACTGTTAATAAACCCTTTTGAAACCCTGATCAGGTTTCGCATTGCCAAATCGCTATCCATTCCACAATCATCACCATAGGTGCAGTAGATGCCATTCACTCTCTCGACCAAGCAACTGGGTTTTTCCGCAGGAAAGAAATCCATTCTGAAAGACATTCATCTTGAATTGGCCGCCGGAAAAGTTCATGCCTTTGTTGGGCCGAATGGTTCGGGAAAAAGTACGCTGTTGCAGTTACTGGCTGGCATTTATAAGCCTACCAAGGGGGATGCATTATTGGGGGATACCTCGGTTTCCCGATGGGGGCGCAAGGCTTTTGCCAAAGAGCTGACTTTCCTACCGCAAAACTCGGCACGCCCTTTGGGGCTGACGGTTCGGGATTTGGTGGCTTGTGGGCGTTTCCCGCATCGGGGGCTGTTTGGTTCGTTATCTTCGGAGGATAACAAGGCCATTGATGAAGCCATTGAACGGACGCAAGTGAGCCATTTGGCGGATACGGTGGTGGATCACCTGTCCGGTGGGGAGATGCAGCGCGTCTGGCTGGCGATGGTATTAGCCCAACAAACACCGATTTTACTGTTGGACGAGCCGACGTCTTATCTGGAT
>JBFHTA010000145.1:0-10074 GCA_041590855.1 Pseudomonadales bacterium | reverse complement strand
GCAACCACTAATCCAGCAACCACGAATTCTACGAGCACGAATCATCAATCGAATAAGGATCATCAGCCCAATTAAATAATCGGGCCAGAACACTATATCAGCTGACGCTCACCATAGAGGTTGGCGTAGAGCCCGCCTCGGGCCACCAAAGATTCGTGATCACCTTCTTCACAAATACGGCCTTCATGAAAAACAAAGATGCGGTCGGCCTGTTTCACTGCACTCAGTCGGTGGGCAATGATGATGGTTGTCCGCCCTTTCAGAAAATCGGATAACGCATCGTGCAGGTTGGCTTCGGTTTCGGTATCCAAAGCAGAGGTCGACTCATCGAGAATCACCACTTGAGGGTTCATCAACACCATACGTGCAATCGCCAACCGTTGTCGTTGTCCGCCGGACAAGCGAATGCCATTACGTCCGACCACAGTATCCAGTTGTTCAGGTAGTTGCCGAACCACCTCATCCAACTGTGCAACTTCCAATGCCTGCCATAGTTGCTGGTCGGTATAGTCAACGCCCATGCACAAGTTCATACGTATGGTGGCATTAAACAACGCCGGAGTTTGAATCACAGTGCAAACGTGTTCGCGAATCACCGACCAACTGATTTGATCCGCCGGGACGCCATTAAAGCGAATTTCCCCTTCATTAATCGGATACATGCCTGTTAGCAACTGCACCAAGGTCGACTTACCGCCGCCACTGGCCCCTACAAAAGCAACGCGCTCACCCGCCTCGATCCTAAAAGACACTCGATCAAGCACCCGCCTATCTGTGTGATAACCGAAAACCGCATTGTCGACGTCAATAGCAACGCCCTTTTCAGTAAAGGGATTCAGTTGCGTTTCGGTTTGTGGCTCCACATCCAAGTCAAAGCTGGTATTGATTCGCTGCAGCGCCGCCTTAGCACTAAAGTAAGCGTACTGCATATTGAGGATTTCCTGCACCGGCCCCATCATGAACCAGAGATACCCAAAAACCGCAAACATCTGCCCAATGGATAAATCCGAAAAGATCACCATCAACATGGAGATCATTCGGAACATATCAAAACCGATCAGGAAGACATTAAAGCTAAAACGACTGGCGGCATCAGAACGCCACTCGAAAGCGATAGAACGACTTTTCACCGCATCCGCCAGATCCTTGATCCGTTGATAATAGAACTGTTCCCGGTTCACAATCCGGATTTGATGCACCGCATCAAGTGTTTCCGTTAACGCTTGCTGGAAAGATTCGTACGCCGAGTTTTCACGCTTTTTCAGGGTCTTAACGTGCTTACCCAGAATCATAGTGCAGTAAATCACCACCGGATTTAAAAACAAAATAAACAAGGCCAACTGCCAGTGCATCCACAACAGAATCACCGCTGTTCCAATGATGGTCAGTACAGCCACCAAAAGTCGGCTAACCGACACACTGACAAAGCGGTCGATGGTGTCCAAATCCGTCACGAATCGGCTGGCAATGCCTCCGCTGCCCAACGACTCGTACTCCCTCATGGACACCAGTTTCAATTGCTTCAATAATCGCACACGCATGCGATAAATCAGGTCTTTCGAAACAATGGTTAATTGACGACTCTGCCACACATTAAGCAACATGCTGGCGATTCTCAGCACCACACTCAGTAACGTCATCGCTACAATATATCCGGCCGCCGAATGGAAGGTCTCCGGCAACATCCACTGTAGGAACGCCACAGCATCAGCCGGTTGGTTGAGCAACACTTCATCCACCAGCACCGGCAATAGCAAAGGTAACGGCACGGCAATCACGGTGGCTAAAATCGCAATTAGATGGGCATAAACTAACTCTTTGCGGTGCTCGACCAAAAGGCGCTTGAAGAACTCAGCATCAAACTTTTTCTGAGGTGTTTTGGATGGCGTACTCAACTGCAACTACCTGACATCGATAACATTTAGAACGAATATAACTTGCTGGCGGGATTATCGCTAATTATTCTCATTTAGGCGACCGCTAGCAGAGGTAAAGCCCTTTAAACACCAATATCCTCATTCCAGAGTTCAGGCTTCTCGGCAATAAAGGCGCGCATCATCTCAATACAGGCTGGGTCATTCATAACCTCAACGTCTATGCCTTTAGAGCGCAACCAATCCTCTTCGCCCATAAAGGTGGTGTTCTCAGCAACAATCACTTTCGGGATACCATAAAGCACTATCGTACCGGAGCACATACTGCAAGGTGACAGCGTGGTATAGAGTGTACATTCTTTATAGACACTTGCGGATAACCGGCCAGCGTTTTCAAGCGCGTCCATTTCGCCGTGCAAAATGGCACTATCTTTTTGGATGCGTCGATTGTGCCCCCGCCCCAAAACCTTGCCTTGATGAACCAAAACAGAGCCAATCGGAATCCCCCCTTCTGCTAAGCCTTGTTGTGCCTCCGCATACGCCATTTTCATGAATTTATCCATCTGAACCTCCACTGTCATTTTATTGTCCAACATAGCAGGCATCAGGAAAAACGGCACTTTTAATTTTATTCGAGAAATCTCGGCTACAATTAAAATCAGAGACTTAACAAAACCACTTTAAGTAGTGGCATAGCAAATGCAGGAGATAGCTTGCCAAGAAAACCGTAAACACAGATACGCAAACACTATAAGCAGAACCCGGCGTTTGAAGGAAATCAAATACGGTGTTTTGCCCAGCTGGGTGATTAAGAATCACCTGAGCCTGACAAAGCTATATTGAAAACCTATTCAGGAGGCCATATGAGCATATTCGACAGGTATCAGGATCGCTACATCGCTAAGCAAGAGGATGAGCTTACACTGGAAGAGTATTTGCAGTTATGCAAAGACGACCCCACAGTTTATGCCAACGCAGCAGAACGTATGTTAATGGCAATCGGAGAACCTCAGGTGGTCGACACCTCGAGAGACCCCAGATTGTCGAGAATTTTTTCCAATAAGTTAATCAAGCACTATCCCGCCTTCAAAGACTTTTTCGGGATGGAAGAGGCCATTGAAAACATCGTATCCTACTTCCGGCATGCCGCTCAGGGGCTGGAAGAGCGCAAACAAATCTTATATCTACTTGGCCCAGTGGGCGGTGGTAAATCCTCCCTGGCAGAAAAACTTAAGAGTCTCATTCAACAAGTTCCTTTCTACGCCATTAAGGGTTCGCCAATTCAGGAATCCCCGTTAGGCTTATTTAATCCTGAAGAAGATGCCGCCATTCTGGAAGAAGATTACGGCATACCCAGACGCTACATCAAAGGCATTATGTCGCCCTGGGCCGTAAAGCGGTTGCATGAGTTTGGTGGCGACATTTCAAAATTTAAAGTCGTGAAGGTGTATCCATCCGTTTTGGATCAGATTGCTGTGGCCAAAACCGAGCCTGGCGACGAGAACAACCAGGACATTTCCAGCCTGGTGGGTAAAGTCGACATCCGTAAACTGGAAGAGTTTTCACAAGACGATACCGATGCCTACAGCTACTCCGGCGGTTTGTGTCGTGCCAACCAGGGCCTACTGGAGTTTGTGGAAATGTTTAAAGCGCCGATCAAGGTACTTCACCCTTTATTAACCGCTACTCAGGAAGGTAACTACAACGGTACCGAAGGGCTCAGCGCCATTCCATTTGACGGCATTATTCTGGCGCACTCTAACGAATCCGAATGGCAAACCTTCCGTAACAATAAAACCAACGAAGCCTTCATTGATCGTGTGTTCATTGTCAAAGTGCCTTACTGCAAACGCGTCACAGAAGAAGTGCACATTTATGAGAAGTTGCTGGAAAACAGTTCATTAAGCCAGGCACCATGTGCACCCGATACCTTAACCATGATGGCTCAATTCTCTGTTCTATCGCGTTTACGAGAACCTGAGAACTCCAGCGTTTACTCCAAAATGCGGGTCTACGATGGTGAGAATCTGAAAGACACCGACCCGAAAGCGAAAAGCCTGCAAGAGTACAAAGACTCGGCAGGCGTAGACGAAGGTATGGATGGCCTGTCGACCCGATTTGCGTTCAAGATTCTATCCAAGGTCTTTAACTTTGATCCGGAAGAAGTGGCTGCCAACCCCGTTCACTTGCTCTATGTACTTGAGCAGGAAATCGAACAACAACAATTTCCGCCAGAAATGCACGAGCGACTCTTGAAGTACGTGAAAGAATATCTGGCACCGAAATACATTGAATTCCTGGGCAAAGAAGTGCAAACCGCGTATTTGGAATCCTATTCAGAATACGGTCAGAACATCTTCGATCGTTATGTCACCTATGCCGACTTCTGGATTCAGGATCAGGAATACCGGGACCCGGACACTGGCGACATACTCGACCGGGTGGCCATTAACGAGGAACTGGAAAAAATCGAGAAACCGGCGGGCATTGCCAATCCGAAGGATTTCCGCAACGAAATCGTCAACTTCGTACTCAGAGCCCGTGCTAATAATGCAGGTAAGAACCCGAACTGGTCCAGCTATGAAAAAATGCGTCTTGTGATCGAGAAGAAAATGTTCTCCAACACTGAAGACCTGCTGCCTGTGATCTCGTTTAACGCCAAAGCCTCCAGTGAAGATCAGAAGAAACACAACGAGTTTGTGAAACGCATGATCGATCGTGGCTACACCGAGAAACAAGTGCGGTTGTTATGTGAATGGTACATACGGGTGCGTAAGTCTCAATAACAGACACCTGGACACACACCCCGAGCATTCACCCAGGCAGACACCAGGCTCTTGATGATTCACCGTCAAGTGCCTTAATCTGCGCAGTAGTTTGGAGGGCCTATGACGCATATCATAGACCGACGTTTGAACGGCAAGAACAAGAGCACTGTGAACCGACAGCGCTTCTTGGATCGCTATAAAAAGCATATTAAAGAAGCGGTCAATCAAACCATCAAACAACGCAGTATCAAAGACATGGAAAAAGGCACTGAAATCAGTTTGCCTAGTCGAGACGTATCCGAGCCGATCTTTCACCACGGTAACGGCGGCGTTAACACACGTGTATTTCCCGGCAATAAAGAATTTCATCAAGGCGACCAGATTGCCAGACCGCCTTCCGGGGGAGGCAGCGGTGGCCCCGGCGAAGGCCAAGCCAGCAACCAGGGCGAAGGGATGGACGACTTCGTCTTCCAAATCAGTCAGGACGAGTTTCTCGACTATATGTTTGAAGACCTCGAACTGCCCAATCTGGTTCGTAAACAACTTAAAGACGCCTCCAATTTTGAATACCGCCGTGCCGGTTATACCAGTGTCGGCACACCCGATAAACTCAACGTGGTTCGCTCTCTGCGCAATGCCCACGCACGGCGTATTGCATTAGGTGGAAAAAAACGGAAACGCGTGAAAGAAATTCTGGAAGAGCTGGAGGCGCTTGATCAACAATGCGACAACCCGGAGGCAGAAAACGCCAGTGCCAACGTGATTCGTACCGCCTTATTACAAGAGCTGGAAGAGTTAAGGCATAAGCTGGGCAAGCTGCCCTTTATCGATGATTTCGACTTACGCTACAACAACCTGATCAAGGTTCCTCTGCCCAGCACCCGTGCTGTGATGTTCTGCGTGATGGATGTGTCCGGCAGTATGACACAAGCCATCAAAGACATCGCCAAACGCTTCTTTATTTTGCTTTATCTCTTTTTAAAGCGTAACTACAAACAAATTGATGTGGTGTTTATCCGTCACCACACCACCGCACAGGAAGTGGACGAAGAAACCTTTTTCTATTCCCGTGAAACCGGCGGCACCATAGTGTCCAGCGCATTGGAACTGACGTCGGAGGTGATCACCAAGCGCTATAAGCCGGCGGATTGGAACATCTATGTGGCTCAGGCATCGGACGGCGATAACTGGGACGACGACTCCATCCGGTGCGCTAAATTACTAATGAAAGAAATCATGCCGAAAGTACAGTACTTCGCTTACGTAGAAATCGGCTCGCGCTTCCACCAAAACTTGTGGGAAGAATACCGACACGTTGCCAATGCGTTTCCAGACCAATTTGCCATGCAGGATCTGACCGATGCGTCGGACATTTATCCGGTATTCAGAGAGTTATTCGAAAGGAGGGACGCATGACAAAGAAGTCGACCGAGTTACCTGAAAACAAAGCGTTCAAGCGACAGTTCCTGTCGGAAGGTTCTGAGTGGAGCTTTGAATTGCTCAGTAAGTACGATAAAACCATTGCCGAACTGGCCGAAGAGTTTGGCCTGGACACCTATCCCAACCAGATCGAAGTAATTTCGTCCGAACAAATGATGGACGCCTACGCCTCCATTGGTATGCCACTGATGTACAACCATTGGTCGTTCGGCAAACATTTTCTGTCCACGCACAAGAACTACCAGCGCGGAGCCATGGGCCTGGCTTATGAGATTGTGATTAACTCCTCGCCGTGCATTTCCTATTTAATGGAAGAAAACACCATGGCAATGCAGGCACTGGTGATAGCTCATGCCTGTTATGGTCACAACTCGTTTTTCAAAGGCAATTACCTGTTCCGCGCCTGGACCGATGCGACTGCCATCATTGATTATCTGTTGTTTGCCAAACAATACATTCAGAAGTGCGAAGAACGCTACGGCACAGATCAGGTGGAGCAACTGCTCGACTCCTGCCATGCCTTGATGAGTTATGGCGTGAACCGCTATAAGCGGCCCGTGCCTTTATCCCCCCAGGAAGAGGAAGCACTGCAGGCAGAGCGTGAAGAGTACCGTCAACGTCAGCTCAACCAACTGTGGAACACCATTCCCAAAAGCGAGCGCCCCAAAGATGAAGCCGTGAAACGTTTCCCCGAGGAGCCGGAGGAGAACATTCTCTACTTCATTGAAAAGAACGCCCCTTTGCTGGAAACCTGGCAACGGGAAATCATTCGCATTGTTCGTAAGCTGTCCCAATATTTTTATCCACAAAAACAAACCCAGGTGATGAATGAAGGCTGGGCTACCTTCTGGCACTACACTCTGATCAATGAGCTCTACAACCGGGGGTACATTACGGAAGGCATGTTGCTGGAATGTATGCAGTCTCACACCAATGTAATCTATCAACCGGATTTCGACAGCCCGTATTTTTCAGGTATCAACCCTTACACATTGGGCTTTAATATGATGCGGGACATTCAACGCATCTGCCAAAACCCGACGGAAGAAGATAAGGAGTGGTTCCCCGACATTGCAGGCACAGACTGGGTTAAAACTCTCGATTACGCGATGCGCAATTATAAGGATGAGAGCTTTATTCTCCAGTTCCTTTCCCCCAAAGTGATGCGTGACCTGCACTTATTCAGTATCCGTGATGACAAACAAAAAGAGCACCTGGAAGTCACTGCAATTCATGACGAACTGGGCTATCGGGAACTCAGAAGTGAGCTGTCTGATCAGTACAACCTGGGCAACATAGAACCCAATATTCAGGTGTATAACGTCAATGTCCGGGGGGATCGATCACTGACCCTGAGACACTTCATGCACAACAGCCGCCCCTTGGACGATCAATCGTCAGAGGAAATGTTAAAACACATCTATTCCCTGTGGGGTTTCCCGGTACGTTTGGAATCCATGGACAATCAAATCCTGGTACAAAGCTGGGAATGCCCGGATAAGACCACCGAAGAATTGATTGGCAAAGCCAGTTAAGGTACCTCTGAATAAGTCCCCAAAAGCCGACAAATAAAAGTTAGCCCGACCAATTAAAATAAGCCCGACACGCAATGTCGGGCTGTTCTCAGGTTTATCAGATTTACAGATAAGAATTACCGGAAAACCTCTGTTCAGAGAGATCAGGAATCATCACCAATCACGGTATTCCGGCCCACTTCTTTGGCCCGATACAGTAACTCATCGGCCCGATGTAGCATGTCATCCATATGACTGCCTAACCGACTGGTCACACCAATACTGATGGTCGCCTGAAGGTACGCATCCCCAACGTAGACCCCTTCGTCTTCAAATCGTAACCGGAATTGCTCCATCAAGGTATGTGCCTGGGTTTGAGACAATCCGGGCAACAATACACAAAACTCTTCCCCGCCCAGGCGAGCAGCGACAAAGCGACTGAAAGACTCTCTCAATAACTCCCCGACGTGCACCAGCATGGCGTCTCCGGCTTCATGGCCGTACGTATCATTAAAGGATTTAAAGTGATCAAAATCCATTACCGCCAATGCCATCGGCTTACCTTGTAAGGCATTCTGATGCATTTCTTCGCCCACCGAGTACAAATAGCGACGGTTATATAAGTTGGTTAGATAATCCCGATTGGCCGCTTCGCTCAGTGCCTGAATTTGTTCAATGGACTCCAGATTGTGAATCACCCGGCAATGCAGTTCTTCCGGAAAAAACGGCTTTTGCAAAAAGTCGTTGGCTCCGTTCTTAATGAATTTTGCCGACAATGCACCTTTCTCAACAGAAGATAAGCCAATAATCGCCAAATCGGATTTATCGCTTTGTGTTCTAATTTGACGTACCAACTCGAAGCCGTCCATTTCCGGCATATGATAGTCGGTGATGATCAGTCGAATGTCCGGATGCGCTTGATAAATGTCCAATGCCTGCTTGCCGTTTTCCGCTTCCAGTACTTGAAACAAATGTTGTTGCAACAGTGTTTTCAGATAGTTTCTGGCGGTTACAGAATCTTCTACCACCAGCACTTTGATGTGTTCGTTCAATGCCAATCGTTGAACCAACTTGATGGCGTACGCATAGGAATAACGGCTTTCTTTTACTACATAATCCACGATGCCCATTTGCAGCAATTGCTCGCGACGTTCTTCGCTGTAAGACCCCGTCAACACAATGCAAGGCACTTGCTTGTCCAGAATACACTTTACCACTTCGCCATCCGGCGCGTCCGGTAAATTGAGATCAGCCAAGGCTGCAAAATACTCGTGCTGCTCTAACGCCGTCTTTGCTCCTGCCATCGAGTCCACATAATCAACGTGATACTCCTTGGCGTTTAATTCCTGTGTGACTAAATGCCGAAGGATTTTCAGCACTATGTGGCTATCTTCAACAACTAAGATGCGTTTTTTCTGGGACGACATGCAGAGACTCACCTACTGTTATTTATTATCAAGGGATATGTATTATCAACGGATGCTCATTCTGAACTGACATTTGATATTGAACGATCGAATGTATTTTCAAAGTCGTGATCCAATTTGACTTGCTGAGCCTATTAAAAGCCTAAGCAAATGATAGTATAGGTAGCCATTCTAATAATAACTACAATCGAGGGTATCACGCCTTGCTTACGCCAGACTGCTTAAGAGGCTCCGTGTTGCTTGGGTGCTTCTGTTTCATCCTGACCTTTTTCTCCCATTGCGCAACAGCAGCAGGTCAGTTGGATCTCAGTGATCAGAATTTCAGCTCAACCGATATATATACTTTAGACACTGACTGGAAAATTGTCTGGAACGAATTTGCATCGCCAACACAGATACCCACTCAATCTGAGCCTTATTCGTTTCCGGGGGTATGGAATACTGTGCCTCGCCCGGACGGTGCTACCGGCCCCTATGGTTTTGCCACCCTATATCTGGAAGTACGTTTTCCGGCCGACTTACCTGGCATCTATGTGAAGCTTTCTGATCTGCCCTCCGCCGGGACGCTGTGGGCGAATGGTGTCCGCTTAATTGATCAGGGCGTGGTAGGTCAAACCTTTGAGGAAGAGTCCCCCGGTTTTGGGCCGGATACGCTCTACATTCCACTTTCTAAAAAGCAATCAACATCCAACGAGCAACTAGCCTCCAAGAATGCAGTGTTGTTTGCTCTACACACCTCCAATTTTCATTTCAAAGAAGGCGGCAGTTGGAGTCCATTAAAAGTGACTGGCCCATCGGGCTTTAAACAACTGGCCACCTTCCCGGCAGTGGTAGACTCAGCCTTGACCATCATGCTCGTGGTGTTGGGCGGCTTTTTCTTATCGCTTTACCTGACCCGACGACAAGAATTGGCAGCGTTGTTTTTTGGTTCCTTTTGTTTGGCCATTGGCCTGAGAAACGGCATTACCGGAGAACACATCATCAATCAGTTGCTCCCGGTCCTCAGTTGGCACAGCAGTCAACGGCTGGAACACATCCTACTCTTCATCAG
>JBFHTA010000144.1:0-10138 GCA_041590855.1 Pseudomonadales bacterium | reverse complement strand
CGTTGGTACTTTGCAGCGGGTACAAACCGTACGCGCCATTTTCGTCGTTCAGTTCACCGTCCCAAATGGTGCCGGTATACGCCAGATGTACCCCATTGGAGTTAGTGACTTTAATACCGTTTTTAGGTGCTTCATAGACACTGAAATCACGAATGGTGATATTGGTTCCACCTTCAAAACGGATGGCGTCATCCCCGATAGAATTGGTGAAGTCCAATTTGGTTTCGTTGATTCCGTACCCGGCAAGCGTAAAGCCCTCTACGCTGTCGATGACAATGGTATCGTTAACAACAAACTCCCCTTTGGGAAGCACTAAGGTCGCATCCACCAATCCGTTATCGGTCACTTCAAACATGGCTAGTTGGATGGCTTCGGTAATGTCCACTTCTCCAGCAGCGGCATTCGCTTCCGGAAGCTCGACATAAATAGCATTACTTGGGAACACATAACCAGAAGTGGTTACGTTAGAACCGTCCGGATTAGCAACGCCACCATTACCAGCACTTGGCGCAGCGCCATCCGCACCCGCAGGACCAGCAGGCCCTGCCGGACCACGATCACCATCATCGCCATTACATGCCGTTAGCATGGCAGCGGTTAAGCACACTACTAAGGATTTTTTAATCCAGCCAGAAGTGGGTGAAGTAAGCGATTGGCTTACTAATGGGTTTAATACTCGACTCGTCATTCCTAATCTCCAGAACACTTTTTGTTTTAATTATTCCGAGAGAAGAAATTAAAGAATTCACCTTCTTTGAACGAGGAAAAGCTATAAGCAGATCTAAAAGACCACTACTCAAAAACTAAAAAGTCATTACTTTTCAACAAATTAAACACCTTAATTAGCACCTGACAAATTGATGCCCAATTTTTAAAATTTCAACTTTTGAGCACTTTAGGGGCCGGCATTTCCCGAATTGTTTGTTGCCGATACGTAGTCGGAGAGACGCCAACGATGTCTTTAAAAGCTCGATTAAACGAACTGATGGAACGGTAACCGACATCCAGAGAGATATTTAAAATAGGATCATCCGGACACTCAATCAATCGCTTGGCAGCGTCCGTAACTCGCAATTTATTAATGTAATCGTTGAAGTTCCGATAACCTAAGGTCTGATTAATCAGGCTTCGTAATTTATATTCCGGCAAGCCAATTTCTTTCGCCAGAACTTTAAGGGTGAGATTCTCGGTCCGATAGAACCCGTTTGTCATGACATCACTGAGCGCTTTGGCTTCTTTCGAATGAGAATCTTCCTGTTGAGTTTGCTCCGGTTCCGTCGGAGAAAATGCCGGATTCGGCGGCAACAGTGTTGAATTTGTAGCCCCGTCCGCCACATCTTCAGCAGAATACTGCGATGACGTCACGCTATTAGCAAGGTAATCCGGGGAAGATTCAGTCAGTTCCCTGGAATGAGCTTCACCAAACAGAATGCCGGGTTTTCCCTGAATCAGAAACATGGAGATAATAAAACCACTGACTGAAACGATAATGCCCCGGGTGTATTCTCCCGCTAACCCGAAATTCAGCGAAATAGCAGCTGTCGTCACCGCAACCCCAACCACAATCAACATCGCGATACGAAGCATCCGACGAGACTCCACCAAATCGTCAGACCAATTTGAGACAATGACCCACAAACCATGGCTCAGCAGCAGATATTCACAAATTTGTCCTGAATGCCATCCCCAAAAAGACATCATAGGGGTGAACTCCTGATCGGCCCAAAACACTCTGGCCAAGCTCGGCGCCACAAAGCTGTACACCGCCATCACCGACCATACATTTTTTAATCTGGGGCGATCATTAAAGGCGTACTGACACAGCAACCAAAACAAAGCTGGCACAGTGGCCTGAATGTTATTGGTGAACAACGACCATTCTTGCGGCACCAACGGAAACACCAGAAACGCAATCGTCGCCAACAAAAACACCAGAAAGACACGCGCTACGGCAAGCTGACCAAAATCCCTCGCGACAATCACAATAATATTAATCAGCAACCCCAGGGCAAACCCTGTTAATAATTCCAAAACTCACTCCCAACCTTATCTAAACGGAAAAAGCGAATACGCAAAGCCCCACAGAAAACAGACAGGACAGCCATTACAGGAAGATGCCAGAATGAATCAGGAAGAATGTCTAACGCAACAGAGCCAGAACGGACTATTCAGAAGTTCCCCGGCATTAACTGTGCTCGGTGCTTTTTGTACAATTTCTGCCTGCTTCCTTGGCTTTATAAAGGTGACGATCCGCCGACTTTATCAAGTCATCCCAGTTATCGTAATATCGGGTCGAGCTGATACCGGTACTGAAGGACAACTTGATATCCTTATCCGCAACCTTGAATCGACTGTCCGACATAGCTTTTCGAACCCGTTCAATCAACTGAAAACCCTCTTCCAATGAGGTATTCGGGAACAAAATAATGAACTCTTCGCCCCCCCAGCGACCAATTAAATCCGTCTCCCGGATGGAGGACTTCAATCGTCTCGCCACCAGCTTTAAGACCTCATCACCCACATCATGACCGTATTGATCGTTAATGTTTTTAAAATAATCGACATCACAAACAGCCAATGCCATTTCATTCGGGCGCTCACCATTCAAGTACACGTCCAACTCGTGACGCTCTTTAATACCACGACGATTGTACAAGCCGGTTAACTCATCACGGTGTGCCATCATTTTTAAAACTTCGTTAGCCTGATCACTTTTCTTTTGAGCTTCCATCCGGGATAACTCCATCAAATAGCCCATCGCGCTAACAAAAAGAATAGAGCCGGTAAAACGGTATTTAAGATCCGGCGTATATGAATGGGTGACAAATTCTAAATCCGGCACAAACAGCACAACGACGGAAAGCGACAGCACGCACAACACCAGTAGGCCCCCCAATCGTGTTCCCAACAGAGAAAATACAATCAGAGGATAGGTATAACACCACAGCAGCCCCGTATTCGCCTGACCTCCTGAAGAAAGCAAAAACAGATACAGTACCGAAAAGCCCAAGCAAATCATTGTTTGGTAGACTCGCCAATTTTGAGTCAACTTGAATTGCACCCAAATCAGAGCGGTACAAAAACCAAACACAAGCAAGCCAATGCCGTAATCGGGTAATCCGGAATAGTAGGATTTGAGCCCAAAAACAGTCAGGAAAAATACGCCTAACCAACACAAGGCTGAACTCAACAAATCATTTCTACGTGCACGCTCAAAGGCGGCTTCTTGCCCCTTATCGGCAGTATTTATCATTATTTTCAATGCCTTTAGGAAAACAAACTAGGGTTAGAGTAAAAAAATCATACCGCTTTTACGACGCTTGAAACCAGCGGTGACGTGTTACTAAACACAACAGTTACGTATCAAAATGTAAAACACACAGTCTACAACTTGAAACAACAAATCAGGAGGTTTGAAAGCAAACCGAATCAGTCCTTAATTTGAGAAATAAACGTTTGGCTTCCGATTACGTTCACCCGGTTCACTTAAGAGACATCAGATAGTTCGCAATCAAGCCGGCTTGTGCGTCGGATAAATGCTTAAACGTCGGCATCTTACTGTGCTTGCCACTGCCGTTTCGAATTTTATTCTTGATTTCCCAGTAGGATAACTGGGTGTTCTTATTGGGAGGTACCCCAAGCAGGAAATTCCCCTTGCCTGTGGATTTATGGCATCGTGCGCAATACTTCTCATACAAGGCCTTGCCATCCATTTCCGGTTCCGTTCGGGTACAGCCAGACAAGGCACCAAGTAAGCAAATTAAAACCAAAAGCAGTTTCATTACCCCATCCTTGGGACACTCATATCCCTGTTTTATCCTTGTTCGGCCAGCGCCTGAGTTTCTCTCTGGTCAGCTAAAGCCCTCGCGCTACGCGATTCCATGCGCTCTAAATAGCGATTCAGGTTATCCTGCTCTATGGCCATTTTAAAGCTCAATCCCCAGCGCAAGGTATGAGCAATTAAAATATCGGCAACTGTGAAGCGATCCCCTAAAATATAATCCTTCTCCCCTAAACCCCGACTTAACAAGGTCAGTGCTTTTTGGAATTCCCACGCTGCGGTAGGAAAAACCTCAGCAACACGTTGCGCTTTAGGCAACGCAAACTTGTGTTTTGCTATCGTCCACAAAGGCTGCTCAAGTTCAGATAATACAAAGTAACACCACTGGTCGTGCTGAGCACGCTCAAAGCTACCCGCTTCCGGAATCAAAGAACCCGAGGCATATTTATCAGCCAAAAAGGTAACCATGGCCGCAGATTCAAACATCACATGATCATCAACGGACAATGCAGGTACTTTGCCTGCAGGGTTGATTGCAAGAAACTCCGGGGATTGGGAGTCGCCTTTTGCCAGGTTTACCAACGTATATTGGTAGTCCAATCCCAATTCTTCCAAAAGCCAGGTGACACGTAAGGTACGGGTTTTTGGGTAGCCATATACGGTAATCATGATCGTCCTTATTGTGATTTACGAAACAAGAACGTTATAACACAGACCACTCAAGATGTAGACTGATATAAAAGCGCACTGGCTTCGAACACAGTCATTACGCTAACCGTTACAGTACAAAGACTTACGCTTGCATCGCATTCCTATGAATCAAATCTGCGATCTGGGGCAGTAAAGGGTCAGGCAAGTCGTGCCCCATCCCCGAAAGAATCGCCAAACGTGCGTCCGGAATAGAATCTGCCACCGCCTTACCGCCAGACAATTTGATCAAAGGGTCTGCATCACCATGGATTACCTGAGTCGGAACACCAATGCGCTTGATCAGCGAGGTTATGCTACGGGTCGATAAAATAGCCTGAGTCTGACGAATAATTCCGCCCGGACAATAGTTACGCTGATAGTCACGCTCTACCATCAACTCAATCTCATCGAGGGGTTTTGGGTACGCCGGACTTTGCACAGCTTTCCAAAAACTCAATACCCGACGTTTGACAGAATCCAGGTCATGACCGCCACTGCCCGCACCACTCAAACGAATGATCAAGCCGATGTCCGGTAACGGTAAAAGCGGGCTGTTAGTAGAGGTCATTATCGCCGTCAGGCTGGCAACACGTTGCGGGTAACATGCCGCTGTAATTTGGGCCACCATTCCGCCCATTGAAACGCCCACCAGGTGCGCATTCTGCAACTCCAATGCACTTAATAATCCCTGTAAATCCTTGGCCATATCGTAGAGGTTATAGTTGGTCCGAATCGGGAAACCAATTCGATGACAGGCAAAGGCACGTATCGTGTTAACTTTGAGTTGAGCGTTAATTTTGGAAGATAATCCAACATCTCGGTTATCAAAGCAGATCACCCGATATCCGTGATTTAGTAACTCTCTGATAAGATCAGGTGGCCAGACAGTGAGCTGGCAAGCCAAGCCCATAACCAGAACCACAGCGGGATCACAAGAACGTCCATAATCCCGAACGTACAATGAAATACCATTTGTCTCCACCTGTCGGTCCGTTACCGGATACCCTTCAAACTCTGATAAATCAGAAAGAACATCTGCCCCTTTTTTAGATCTTGGGCACTGATTCAGGTGTTCAGAGGTCCGTCTCATTACTTTCGAATTGCGTCCTTCTATGTAATTAGCCAACATAGAGCAACCCTCAACACGTAATAAGCCTTAAGTCAGGTTTTCGCGATTTTTGTTAGAGTCTCCATCACACTGGTCAGCTACCCCGTATTAACCAGCTGCCGTCAATCACTCCGTGTCAAAATGCGTGCCTGATATTGTCTGAGCATAGACAATAATGACCGAATATCCAGAAAGGACTTTTCCTACAGCGAATTGAGCCCAGCCGGAAGTTGCTCTTGCCAGTTAAACGCGTCTATTACAGACCACCATACCCCATTCAATGGTGCAACAAAGCTCAGTAGTTGATGCGAAACAGGGTGTTCAAACGATAACTTCCAAGCATGCAATAGCATCTGGTTGCAGCCCATCTGATCACGGAAATACTGAGTGTGTTTTCCTTTACCATACCGGGTATCACCAATAATAGGATGGCTAAGATGTTTTAGATGTCGACGAATCTGATGCTTACGCCCCGTTCTAGGCAAGGCTTCCACCAAGCTATAACGGGATTGGGGGTATTTATCAATGGCGACCGGTATTTCTACCTGCCCTAAACAATAGAATTCTGTAATTGCGTCCTGAACAGGTTTGGGTTTCGGGTTCTTTTTGAATTTATCAATGGGCGGTGCCATCGCATAATCAAGGTGAATGTACTCCGGCATATAACCGCGCGTCACTGCCAAATATCGTTTTTCAACCGTCTGGCTTCGCCATTGCTCAACCATTAGACTGGCTATTTCCGAATTTAAAGCCAATACAATAACACCAGAAGTCATTCGATCCAGACGATGAACCGGGAAAACTTTCTTTCCTAGCTGATCTCGTAAGGATTGCAGTAAAACCGGTCGTTCATCGTTTGCCCGTTCTCCTCGGTGAACCAGCATCCCCGCCGGTTTATTAACAACCACCAGATATTCATCTTGATACAAAATGTTCAACTCAGGCATATCACCACACTGTTCTTTTCTTATCAATCAGGCGTCAAAACAAGCACCCAACGAATGGTTCTCAGTAACAATGAGAACCCTGTATACATTTATCCATCAAAGTAAACCGCCTGTCTGAAAGCCACTAAATCAGGTCGTTTGGAACGGATTGACTCTCTCACGCAATCTACACTTAAGAAACACTATGTCACTTTTCGATTCATCTCATCGGAGGCTACCCTATGGTGCATTCTTTTGCTACGACACACGATTCCCTGCAGCAAGAAGTTGCCAAATGGAGTGCCATATTCGAAAGCCTTGCCCCGTTGAAACCCCGTACCATTGTTATTTTGGAGGGTCGTTACGGTCCCAAGATGGGTCGCTTTTTAAAGAACCCGGCGGCCTTGGGTTTTTTAATTGATTGGGACTTTTCCGGAGCATGCATCGGTATGAGTCACTTACGCGAAGATTCGGTTGCGATCGATCCGAATCAGCTTTTGAGGGAAATCTCTATTCTGGAAGCCTATGGCGAAACAGACCATTACTAATCGCTTCCGGCTACGCTGCATAAAATCAATCAAACCAGCGTTAACCACCATTACACCAGGCACATGCCTGACACAAAAAAGCCCGGGTAATTCCTCCGGGCTTTCTTTTATCCGCCTTATCTTACAAACGAACCATGGCACTGGTTAGACATGTATGGAAGACGGGGCGTAACAACTTGATATTAGCAATACAGGCAGCGGTTATTGATAATACGCGTTATCAGTCACGCTGTGGTCGGTCACATCACGAACACCTTTAAGCTCGGTGATCACTTCCAACAATCGCGTTTCTACACCATTTTTCAAAGTAACATCAACTGCACTGCATCCCTGACAACCACCGCCAAAACGCAATACGGCAATCATATCTTCGGTCACTTCAACCAGACTGACTTCACCACCATGGGCAGCCAATCCCGGATTTACTTCCGTCATCAATAAATAGTTGATGCGGTCCTGAAGCGGGCTGTTCTCATCAACTTTCGGCATCTTGGCGTTTGGTGCTTTAATGGTCAACTGACCACCCAACTTATCTTTGGCAAAATCAACCACAGCTTCGTCAAGATAAGGGACACTTTGACGCTCAACATACAAACGGAAATCAATGTAATCGGACACCAGGTCAGATTCGACAATTTCATCAGGCTTGCAGTATGCCAGACACGTCTCGGCATTCTTGGTACCAGGTTGCGTTACATACATACGAACACCCATACCTGGCGCGTTTTGTTTTGCAACTAATTCACCGAGGTACTGCCTTGCACCATCGGTAATGGTGATGTTGTGATCAATTTCTTCGTATTCGGTCATAAAGCGCCTTTGCTTGTCACAAGTACTTAGCCACTGGCTTTGATTAGGCTCGGCATTGTACTCGAACTTAAGATTACTTCAAATAGTATAGCTTTTTAGTCAGGTACCAGCTACAGGTTTCCTGCTTAAATCCACCTGATCAAAGATGAAAAACCAACCATGAATTACCCTACCCAAACAACATTTTCGCAAAGTGTCTCAGGCTACATGAAATCGCCATAAAGCTCTGCTAAAATGGCGTCCCTTTGGGTTCCTAGCAGGGTTAAAAGATTAGTATTCCCAAGGTTTTGGAAGTTCGATTATAAAGCATTTAGCCTAAATCGTCGGCAACCCCATTACACAACTAGGAGCAGAACCCTCACAGGTTCAACAAAGAATTCGATTAGAGTGCAAAACCCGTACGTAATTAAGAGCACAGTAAGAGGGACAACTGTGACATCTTGAACGTGCATACTTCATCAGTGATCAGAATTGGCGGCTATCCATGGAAACCAGACAACAACGAACTGAGCGATTAAAACAAGAATTAAAACAACGCATACTGGTTCTTGACGGTGCAATGGGCACCATGATTCAGAGCTATAAGCTTGAAGAAAAAGATTATCGTGGCGAGCGTTTTGCTGACTACCACATGGAAATCAAAGGCAATAATGACTTGCTTTCGATTACCCAACCGCAAATTCTTCAGGACATACATGAAGCCTATCTGAAGGCTGGTTCCGACATACTTGAAACCAATACCTTTAACTCGACGCAAGTCTCGCAAGCCGACTACGACATGCAGGAACTTGCGTTTGAGCTAAACCGAGAAGGTGCTCGCATTGCCCGGGTTGCGGCCGATAAATTCACTGCACAAAATCCGGATAAGCCTCGATTCGTAGCAGGTGTGTTAGGCCCCACTAGCCGGACTGCATCTATCTCCCCTGATGTAAATGACCCAGCAAAACGTAACGTAACCTTCGATGAGTTGGTGGAGAACTACGTTGAAGCTACCAAGGGATTGATTGAAGGCGGATCAGACATCATCCTGATCGAAACCATTTTTGATACGTTGAATGCCAAAGCCGCCGTATTCGCCGTACAAGAAGTCTTTGAAGAACTTGGTTTCGAACTTCCGATCATGATTTCCGGAACCATCACTGATGCCAGCGGCCGAACCCTATCAGGCCAAACCGCAGAAGCCTTTTACAATTCGCTTGCCCACGCTAAGCCTCTCAGTATTGGTTTCAACTGTGCGCTGGGTGGAGATGAATTACGCCCTTACGTAGAAGAACTGGCATTCAAAGCCGATTGCCTGGTAAGCGCCCACCCGAATGCAGGCCTACCCAACGAATTTGGCGAGTACGACGAAACCCCTGAGGAAACCGGCAACATTGTGGCTGAATTTGCACGCAGCGGTCTGGTTAACATCGTGGGTGGCTGCTGTGGTACCAGCCCGGCTCACATTAAGTCCATTGCAGATAAAGTTGAAGGACTGAAGCCCCGTGTTATTCCTGAAATTCCGAAAGCCTGTCGTCTGAGCGGCCTTGAACCATTCAACATTACCGAAGAGTCGTTATTTGTTAACGTTGGTGAGCGTACTAACGTTACCGGTTCTGCGCGCTTTAAGCGTTTGATTAAAGAAGAACTGTACGACGAAGCGTTAGAGGTTGCTCGCCAGCAAGTTGAAGCCGGTGCCCAAGTCATCGACATCAACATGGATGAAGGAATGCTTGATTCCAAGGAAGCCATGGTGCACTTCCTGAATCTGATTGCGTCTGAACCGGATATTGCCCGCGTGCCTATCATGATTGACTCATCCAAATGGGACATCATCGAAGCTGGTCTGAAATGCGTTCAGGGTAAGTGCGTTGTAAACTCAATCAGCCTGAAAGAAGGTGAAGAGCAATTCATCGAACACGCCAAATTATGTATGCGCTATGGTGCAGCCGTAGTAGTCATGGCGTTCGATGAAGTTGGCCAGGCCGATACAGAGCAACGTAAAAACGAAATCTGCCAACGCTCGTATGACGTTTTAGTTAACAAACTGGACTTCAATCCGGAAGACATCATCTTCGACCCGAACATTTTTGCGGTAGCCACCGGTATTGATGAGCACAATAACTATGCTGTTGATTTCATTAACGCCTGTGATTACATCAAGAAAAACCTGCCATACGCCAAGATTTCCGGCGGAGTGAGTAACGTGTCCTTCTCGTTCCGTGGAAATAACCCGGTACGTGAAGCCATCCATGCGGTCTTCTTGTACCACGCCATTCAGAAAGGCCTGAGTATG
>JBFHTA010000143.1:0-10174 GCA_041590855.1 Pseudomonadales bacterium | reverse complement strand
GATTGGCTGATGGCTAAGGTGAGAATCACAGGTGCAGCCAAGCCCGGCGTCAGCCTCCGTTTGGGTTGTTGAGTCATGGTGTGTCCCTAATCGTTATTATTTTTATCGTTTACGGGTGTGGTCATTAATTGACCAGGATAAAGACTCTATGAACCCTTCGCGTGCGGAACAATGTTATGCGTGGCCTTGGCTTGTTTATGGACGACAGATTCGTGTGCTTAGTGTTAAGTAGTCGACATTTCACACCGGGGGTCGCCTAATCCTAATCTGCTGGTTGGCTTCGGTTGATAAGCTTCCTGCATATTCACCAATATAAATAGCGATCAGGAAGAGCCTTATGAGATGGTTGTGTTTAAAAGCGCTGATATTGAGCGGCGTTGTTGGTTTGTCCTCCGTGGTGTCTGCGGACCCGATTTCCCGCAAGTTTTGTGTGTTTGACCCGGTTGGGCACAAAGGGCCTTTGTTTAATTTAATGAAAGAAGCCAAAGTCATTGCCTTGGATTGGGGCATTGAATTGAACATGAGTGCCTACACCGATGAAGGCGTGGCCGAGTCGGATTTCCGGGCCAAACAATGCGATGCCGTGTTACTTACAGGCACTCGTGCCAGAAATTTCAACAAATTCACTGGCTCTATCGAGGCTATGGGGGCCATCCCGACCCTCGATGCCATGCGGCTGGTACTTAACACCCTGATGCAACCCAAGGCGTATCCGTTATTGGTAGAAAACGGCATCGAAGTCGCGGGTATCTACCCGGCGGGAGCGATTTATTTACTGACGCGTGATCGCACCGTGGATCATGTCACCGAGCTGCAAGGTCAGAGGGTGGCAACCTTGGAGAACGATGCTGCTTCTCTGGCAATGGTTCGCTATGTCGGGGGCTCTGTGATTCACGCCAGCTCCGCAACTTTTGCTGGCCTATTCAATAATGGTACGGCAGATATTGCGTATGCGCCGCTGGTGGCCTTCGAACCTTTGGAAATGGAGAAAGGGGTGAAGGACAACGGGGGCATTTTCAACTATCCCATTGCCCAAATGAATTTTCAGATGCTGATTCATCAGGATCGTTTTCCTCCCAGCTTTGGCCAAAAAGCACGGGAAATTGCCATCCCAAAATTTGATATGGCCTTTGATATTGTCGCCTCTGCGCAAGCGAGAATTGACCAAAATTACTGGATCGAACCGGGTGAAGAAAATAAGCACTCCTACGACATGATGTTGAAGGAGGTTCGATTAGCGTTGCTGCGTGATGGCGTGTATCACCCGAAAGCTTTGAAGCTGTTTAAACGTATTCGCTGTAAACAAAATCCAAGCAATCCAGAATGTTCAGACGGGAGGGAATAACTATGAAACAATTTTTATCAGTGATATTAATGGTCTGTTTGGGAATAGCTCAAGCCGTTGCATCTCCGACTCTGAATACCGGGTTAGCGCTGGACTCCATTGAAATAAAAAACATCCCGGAGCGTCATTGGTACTTTGGGGAATACAGCATCAAGCAGGCCAAGGATCAGCCCACAACAGAAGCACTGGCCAAGACCTTAGCTCAAACCATCGCCTTTAAAACCTCCACAGAAATCGACGGTGCTTTCTCGCTGGTGGTGGAAGGGGCAACTGTGGACTCGATTCTGCAGGAAGACACCATGATTCAACTGGGTTGGTGGGTAAAACGCCCTGGCGAGCCCCAAGGCGAATTCCGCTCCGAACTCAAACCCGCTGCTAAGTGTTTGGTGGCCCAATTCAAAGGCAATCAAACCGAACTCATGCTGGCCTGGCATCAACTCTACTTAACGGCACTGGATAGGGGTTATGAAGTCTCGGGCAATGGCCGCACCCTGATTAACTTGCACAGTAACACAGGGTACATGATGGCCGAATTGCAGTTGGTGGTGGAGTAATCTCTTTGTGGTCGGATTACTCCGTAACGATAGGATCAATTTATCTAAGGCAGTGCCACAATTAATAACCCTAAACAGGCGCCGAAGCCAACTGCCCAGCTAAGACTGCGTAGCCAGTGGATATCCGCCCAGTAGCAGATGGTGTAAACAAGTCGGGCACCGGCATAGGTGAGCGCGAGCATTTCGATGATAGTGATATCTGAGCTGGCGATCAGCGCAATGATCAAGGAGCCCATAAACACCGGCAGAGATTCAAAATGATTCAGGTGAGCTGCCAGGGCGCGTTGACCAAAGCCGGTCAGTTGTTTTTGCTGTTCTCTGGGGTAGCGGTTGTCGTAGCCTTTCTCCAGTTTCGACATGGCCAGAGCCACCGGCGCTTTGGTGATGACAATCATCAGGATGGCGAAGATCATTACACTTACAACTAGGGTCATGGGGATTCCTTAGGATTTGTTATCTACGTCTTTGGGCTGTCGTCCGTTTCTAATAATTATTGAGAGGTTCCTTAACTGTCCAACAGAACGTCCATAGTGTCCATACACATGTCTATATAAATCAGTGAATTAGCATAACGGAGTAAAGGGCGTAGCAACAGGGTGAAAACGGCCAGTGATCAAGTTGATAGGGTGGTTAATCTGTAATTCGTGTGAGCCTTGATGCATCGCACGGTATCAGGTTGAAATATGTCTACACTGAGATCATTCGACGAGGGTTCTCGAAAACGCAAAACAGAATGAGAGCAGAGTGAAAGAAAACTATGTACGGACTGAATCTAGAGCGAAAGTTATCGACCCATCCCGCCAAGGCGTTTGATGCGTTTACAGAGCCAGACTGGGTGGTACGCTGGTTTGCACCTGGTGATATGACAGTACCGGATGCGGTGTTGGACTTTCGGCCTGAAGGGCATTTCTGGGTCAGTATGCAGGAGCCTGACGGCGAAGTGTTTACCGTGCGTGGGCAATACCTCGACATAGTGGAAGACGAATCGCTACGATTCAGTTGGAAGTGGGATCACGGTGAGACAATCTCAGAGGTAACTGTGTTGTTTGCTGAATTAGATCACGATAAGACGCTGGTTACGCTCATTCACAACGGCTTTAAAGAAGAAGCTCACAAGGAAAATCATTTACAAGGTTGGAATGGTTGTTTGGATAAGTTGCAAACGCTGTTTGAAGTGCGTTCATAACGTTTACACCCAGTTTTCTACGAATGTGTTCTAAGACGGTGGTGGATGAAGTGCTCATTCGGCTTTGTAGATCTGCCCTCCCACGCGGTGTTTTAGAGAAAAATACTACACGTAAAGGTGAAACCCAGGTAAGTTGGTCGTTTTCAAATTCAAGGAAGGATGGAAGACGATGGATGCCGTGGAAAAACGCAAAACCCCGCTATGGAAGTGGGTATTACGAATCATAGGGTTGTTGTTTCTGGCGTTTGTTTTATATGCCGGAAGTTGGAAATTGTACCATTGGTACTTTAGCTATGACCGCGCGTACCTGATGAATGATGGTTTTGCGCTCAATTACATGAATAAGCGCCCGAACAGCCGGTTTCGGGAAGTCTCTATGGACACCATCGAGCGGATTGTGAAGAGAGAGGATTACCCGCTGGCGTGTGAGGCGATTCAATCTCGATATGAAACCGATTTCCGAGCCGATTATTATCTAATTAAAGATGTGCTGGAGGCCAACAATGACGCCTTAAGTGCTTGTTTCTTCGAGCATCCTCAGTTCAGTGGCGAAGAGAGCTATTGGGGACAAAACGGCAACGGCTATGAAATAGAGCCTTTTATCCGTGATGGCGATGAGCAGGCAATACAGGTGTTCTTAAAATACGGGTTGGACATCAATCAGCCATTTTATGACTTTCTGGATAATGATGAATTTCGTGAACAAATTGATCGCTCCATGCGACCAGTGGTTCGGAAACATCACAATCTCAATAGCGATACCCTGCCGACCTTTTTGACATATAACCCTGAGTATTTTCCGGTGACAGCGGCAGCCAAAGTATGGAGTAAGGTTGCTGATCCGGAACGTTTTCTGCGTTATTTCTATCATCCTAAGATGGACGCGCATGATCCCTCTCAGGAAGCTTATGCCAAACGCTTCGACTATAAGCTGATTGATCTTGCGATCACCAACGACATGTATGAAGTGTCTAAAACGCTGTATACCTTGGGCGCCACTGTGAATCCTAAGAGCCCGATTTACTATAACTACCCGGAAGATATTGAGGATTCGCGGCTGCTGTCGCTCATTTTACTGCAGCAAGTCAGTCATTCTGAGATATTACAGATAATGTACAAAGCGCAATGGACGGAGCAGGAAGAGTCCATCTTTAAAGAATACGTCAATAGGAATTCCACAGCGGTAGAATTTGTTCTGGAATCAGCGGTGATTGCAGGCAGTCTTAACACGGTACGCTGGTTGTTGGAAGAACGTGGTCTAGCGTATCGCTGGAAAATAGATCGCTTGCTTAAGTTGTCGTTCCAAGCACCAGAACCTTGGGTGACGGGGTATCTGGCGGGGCTGGATGGTGGTTACGACAACATTCAATCCTTGTCAGAGAAAAAACGCACAGACTTAATGAATGCGGCGCAGCGCTTAACCTTTGCACAAAAATATCGACATGCTTTTGTCTTTCGTTCGACCACTAATCAGTGGCAAGACATTCATTATCTGGCCTCTTTGAACCGGGTGGATGAGATAAAGCAACTGATTGAAACGACTCCTGAAACCGTCGATCAACTAACCCGCGCGGGCAATACACCTCTGATGATTGCCATTGAATACGGAGCGAAAGAGGTTGCTGATCTGCTGTTAACCAAGAGCAAGAAACTAAATCACGTCAATGAAGCAGGCCTTACGGCTTACAGTACAGCAATTGCATCACTGGATTCAGAGATGGCTGATAAATTGGAGCAACACAAGGTTAAGCTGCAAGGGATGTCTGGCTGTGCTGTGGCTCTTCAGGTAGCACAGTCTAATCTTGCCTCTTGGGAGGGCTTGGTTCGTCAGGTCAATTCCAGGCTTTATAGCCGTCGCTCTGCTCAGGTTCAGCTGAATGAACGCATGGTTAGCGTGATGACCACCGCAAGGCTCTATGCTGAAGAACAAAAGCTGGATCAATGTCTGTAATGTACGATGGTAAATAGCTGTTTGTTCGTCAGAGACTCTTTCATTCTGAATTGAATGTGCATTGAAAAGTGCTAAGAAAAAGCCCCGTCACCTTTCGGTGACGGGGCTTTCTTCTAGCTGGAAAATCTAATGATTCATTAGATCTCAGCCGCTAAACGAGTGCCTTGGTCGATGGCGCGTTTCGCGTCCAGCTCAGCAGCTACGTCTGCACCACCGATCAGGTGATGCGGTTTTTCCAAGCCTTCAACCAGCTCACGTAGTGGCTCCTGACCGGCACATACGATGATGTTGTCCACTTCAAGCACTTGCTTTTGATCACCTACTTCTACGTGTAAGCCTTGGTCATCAATTTTCACATACGTACAACCCGGTACCATTTGCACGCCTTTGTTCTTCAGACCCGTACGGTGAATCCAGCCTGTCGTCTTACCAAGCTTGGCTCCGACTTTGGATTTCTTACGCTGAAGCAGGAAGACTTCACGTGGCGATGGATGCACTTCCGGCTCCACGCCTTCGATACCGCCACGTGCTTTCAGCGTCATATCCACACCCCATTCTTTCATGAAGGCTTCAATGTTCTGGCTGGTGGCTTCACCTTCGTGCGTTAGGTACTCAGACACATCGAATCCGATACCGCCTGCACCGATTACGGCAACTTTCTTACCAACCGGTTTCTTGTCTCTTAGTACGTCCAGGTAGTTCATCACTTTCGGGTGATCGATGCCTTCGATCTCCGGAGTACGTGGTGAGATACCAGTGGCGATGACTACTTCGTCGAAGTCGCCCTTGTTCAGGTCTTCGGCTGTTACCCGGGTGTTCAGTTTCAGTTCAACGCCGGTTAACTCTACTTGCTTACCGAAGTAGCGAATGGTCTCGTAGAACTCTTCTTTACCAGGAATCTGCTTAGCCACATTGAACTGGCCGCCGATTTCAGCTGAGGCATCAAATACCGTGACTTTGTGACCGCGAGAGGCGGCGGTTGTCGCGAAACCAAGACCGGCAGGACCCGCACCAACCACTGCAATTTTCTTAATCTCTGTTGCTGGCTCGATCACGATTTCAGTCTCGTGACAGGCACGTGGATTCACCAAACAACTGGTCATCTTGCCGCTGAATACGTGATCCAAACAGGCTTGGTTACAACCGATACAAGTGTTGATTTCGTCGCTGCGACCTTCTTCCGCTTTCTGAACGAAGAACGGATCAGCCAGGAACGGACGCGCCATGGATACCATGTCAGCATCGCCACGCTGGAGTACCTCTTCCGCCACTTCCGGGGTGTTGATTCGGTTAGAGGTGATTAATGGAATGTTCAATTCTTCGCGGAATTTCGCGGTTACCCAAGTAAAGGCCGCGCGAGGTACTTTGGTCGCGATGGTTGGAATACGCGCTTCGTGCCAGCCGATACCGGTATTGATGATGGTTGCACCGGCTTTTTCAATTTCTTTACCAAGCTCAAGAACTTCTTCGTAGGTGCTGCCGCCTTCAACTAGGTCCAGCATCGACAAACGATAAATAATGATGAACTCTTCGCCCACCGCTTCACGGGTGCGACGAACGGTGTCGATGGCCACTTTCATACGGTTCTTGTATTCACCACCGAATTCATCGTCACGATGGTTGGTACGCTGTGCCAGGAACTGGTTAATGAAGTAACCTTCAGACCCCATGATTTCGACGCCGTCGTAACCACCCACCTGGGCGTATTTGGCCATCTGAACGATGTCTTGGATCTGCTGATCAATGCCGTCTTTGTCCAGTTCTTTAGGCTTGAACGGGTTGATCGGCGCCTGGATGGCAGAAGGTGCAACCGAATTCGGGTTGAACGCGTAACGACCGGTATGAAGAATCTGCATACAGATCTTACTGCCTTCAGCGTGTACCGCATCAGTAATCGGCTTGTGCTTTAATGCATCTTCATCGCTCTTGATCAGGTTGGTGTGCGGATGAGTCGCGCCTTCGGCATTCGGGCCGAAACCACCGGTTACGATCATGCCAACGCCACCACGGGCACGCTCTGCGAAGAACGCTGCCATGCGCTCAATACCGTCTTTATGTTCTTCCAGGCCGGTGTGCATTGAGCCCATCAAGACGCGGTTTCTTAGCGTGGTGAAACCTAAATCAAGCGGTTCCATCAATTTTGGAAAATGTGCATTGGTCATAACTTTTCTCCTTCACAAGCTTTGGCAGTTGGCCGTTCAGAACTGTTCCTTGAACCGCCGATGCGCTGTGTACGCTTGATTATCTTCTTCTAGTCACTGTGGTTTTCTCGTCTTCGCGAGATATGTATGAACGCTGCTTTTTCTGGGAATCATAGATTGCTGATGGCAAAAAATGATCGAATGCTCATACCTGATGGTGAGCAAGTATCTTCGCAGAAACAGAATTGATCCTTAACATTTGTTAAAGCACGGAATTTTTTCATCCGTGCTTAAGGATCGCAGAAAAGGTGTCTTTTCCTGGGAGCGTAAAAAATCGCAGTGTCGGTGTGCGACAGATTTAACGCTTCAATAACTGCACTTTTACGTCGTTCGCAAGAATGGAGAAGTCCCCGTTGATCGATACCGGGATGGTTTCGTCCAGTGCGACCTGGCTGGTAACGTCGAAATCGAGCTGGATGGGAATACGGTCTTTCAGGTCCACCCGCACGGGAATGGAGGAGGTAATTGGCACATTGAATGACTGGGCCAGTGGCACGTCGACGGTATGTTGAATCGGTACTGTAACAGCCCCTTTGACGTTGGCAGCGCCTGCGATCGGTATGCTGGCTTTGACCGGAATGTCGGTTTGTAAGCGAGCCTGTAATTGATGAACCGAGGCCTTGATGGGAGAAGCCACATCGACCGTTTGCTTGATCGGGAGATTCAGTTTGACCGGAATTTCGGCTTTGATCGGCAAGCGAACGCCCGCCAGGGTGGTGACTGTGGTATCGACCGGCAACACCGTATCGACTTCGATGAGGTCGTCGATCAGTACGCCATCCGGCAGAACAACTGACAGGGTGCTGATGTTGAGGTGTTGGTGGTTCAGCGGGATATCCACGGGTAAGGCAAGGTCAATCTCGGCGGTTGTTGAGAAATCCACGGTGCTGTTGAGCATCACGTCCAGTTCAAAATCCAGCGGGACCTGGATTCGCTCATTAATTGTCACGTCCAGATTGTTATCCAAAGCCACGTTGCCTTTCAGGTTCGGTGGCAGGTCAATCATCACTTCTTGCTGTATATTGGTTTTGAACGGAATTTGTTGTTCCAGTGAAATGTCCACCGGCTTATTCAGTTTCAAGTTAAAGTTCAGAAAGAAAAACGGATTCCAAAGGGCAACCAAAATTCCGATGCCTAATAAGATATTAGCCACCAGGCTGCACCAGACCAGACGTGATGTTTTCAAGGTGATTCGTCCTGAGTGTTATTATTGTTCTGTTCAACGCGTGCTCAGAACTCTAACGGAAATCGACGGGGGAGTCGAAGGCCGGAGGGGTGAAATCAGTAAAAAGTCGAAGGCAGAACAGGAAGGCGATCAGATCTCACCCTTCAGTCTCAGTGCGCGTCGTTTGTTGGCGGCGTCCCAACGTCGTTGTTGTTCTTCGGTTTCGATTTTCAGTTGGGGAACGGGCGTGGGCTTGCCATCGTCGTCCACTGCAATCATGGTGAAGTAGCAGGTGTTGGTGTGTCGTACCGATTTTTCTTTCAGGTTCTCAGCGACCACCTTGATGCCAATTTCCATAGAGGTTTTGCCGGTGAAATTGACGTTGGCCACAAAGGTCAGTAATTCACCGATGTAGACGGGTTGCCGGAACACCACCTTATCCACAGACAAGGTGACGCAATAAAAACTGCAGTACCGCATGGCACAACTAAGCGCCACCTTATCCAGAAGCTTCAGCAATTCACCTCCATGCATTTTTCCGGACAGGTTTGCCATGACGGGCGTTACTAACTCGGTCATTTCTGTGGTAACAATCAACGCCATAGGCACCTCCTGACTTCGCACTATGAATCAATCGGATCGGTTTGTTTTTCAGGGTCTTTGAATAAGTGTAGGCAATTCCTGCGAGAAGAGAGGGCGGCTGTTGTGTAATGGAAGAAGATGGATCATTAAATGACCAGGATCAATACCAGGCTAACACCCGCTGACTACACTGATCAAAAGTAATCGAGGCAACCAAAATGGCAACGAACAAACATCTTCTACAGAAAGTGTCCAGCGTGAGCAGCATTCTGTTTTTCATTGCATCTGCTGTGTTTACTGTGCTGTTGGTGGCTGCCGGAAAAGACGCCAGCCAGGTCTATAAAGCCAGTGTCGGTGCTTCTATGTTCTTCTGCTTTATGGTGGGCATTGTGTTGCGGGTGATGGGCACTGCCGATCTGCCCAAGCTCGGCTTTACCAAAGACGAACTGTAAAGGGCAGCACTTTGGCCAGAATGGAAACGTGGCACTTATGTCACAATCAGTTTTGAGGTGTCACTAAAGCGATCCAGATTGTTTTGAACGTATTGGATCAGCGCTGCCATCGCCGGGGTCGGGTGCTTGGCTTTGGGGTAAACCAGGCACCAGGAGCGTTTTAATGAAAACTCGGGAATCTTCACTTCTTTAAGCAGCCCTAACTTTAATTCCGGCAAAATACTGACCTTAGGCAGTACGGCCACCCCCAGATTGGCCAGTACTCCATGTTTGACTGCGTCGTTGGAGCCCAGCTCCATGGTTGGGCTGTAGCGCAATCGATTCTGCTGGCAGAACAATTCCAGGGCCAATCGGCTGCCGGAACCTATCTCACGTGATAACAACCCCTGATCCATAAAGGTCTGGATAGAGGGGGCTTCCAATTGATGGATCGGATGATTTGTCGGCGCCACCGGCAGAAACTCGTTGTCCATAAAGGGCAGGGAGGCCAGCGGTTTTTCTTCCGGTACTATCCCCATAATCACCAAGTGATCACGATTATTATTTAACCGCTTCAAGGCCTCAGAACGGTTCACCACGCTGACTTTGACGTTCACCGAGGGGTGGTCTTGTAGGAAATCTTTGAGGATGTAAGGCACCACGTATTGTGCGGTATTGACGGCAGCGAGGTTGAGATCCCCCGCCACCTGGCCTTCCATCTCTGCCAGATTACTTTGTAAAAATCGCAGTTCGTCGAAG
>JBFHTA010000142.1:0-10185 GCA_041590855.1 Pseudomonadales bacterium | reverse complement strand
TTTACGGAGATGATCTCAACTTTATGAACGATGAGGGTGCATCCAGTATTGAAAAGCAGGTTCAGGATAAATACATCCGTGATTATGTTTACGCATGGCAAGACTTCCTGAATGATATTGAAGTTCGACCAATTACCAATGTTGATCAAGGGCTTCGAATTACCAAGATCTTGGCAGGTCCGGAACAACCTATTCAGAGCATTATCAGTGCAGCTCAGACTAACCTGAAGCTAACCAAGTTGCCTATCAGTGAAAACGCAAAAGCTGCCACCGAAATTGCTGGTAATGCCGCTGAATTAACGCTTTCACAGAAAAAGTCCAGATTGAGCCGATTGTTGCCGGATGAAATGCCGAAAGTGGAATTGGAGTTGCCTGGAAAAGAGGTTGAGAATGTCTTCAAAGATTATCTGAAGGTTGAGTCTTCTCAGTTGGATGAAATATCAGCCTCCATGCGTAAGTTGTATCTTTATATTGAACAACTATCTGCACCAGGTGCTATGCCGAGCCAAGCCTATGTACATCAGTTGAACAGTAAAAAAGGCGATGAGCTTAAAACTGAATTACGTCGCCTTAGACATGACTTACCTGAGCCTATCTCAGGCTGGTTATCGGATCTTTCTCGTCAGACCACTCAAATCTTTGCCCAGGGTACTAAAGAACATATTAATGAAGCATGGCAAACGATCGTTGTCTCTGAATATCTAAGGGCCATCAAAGGGAAGTACCCATTGAATAAGCGGAGTTCTAAAGATGTGAAGTTAAAGGATTTCGAGAAGTTCTTTGGATATGGCGGAACCATGGATAAATTCTTTAATGATTATCTGGCTCGCTTTGTAAATACCCGGAAGTCGCCTTGGACGTTTAAAAGAAATATTGGCTTGGATGCAAGTGTGTTAGATACCTTCCAGCGCGCTCAGAAAATTCGTAAAGCGTTCTTTGAGCCTGGCAGTCGAACGTTAAAAGTTGAATTTGGCCTAAAACCTGTATTCCTTGACCGCCATGTTTCGCACTTCATGTTTGAAGTAGATGGTCAGGAACTGTCCTACCGTCATGGCCCTACAAGAACCAAACAGTTCGTATGGCCGGGCGAGACTGAACAGCTGCAAACGCGAATGATTTTCACACCGCCAAATGGTGGGTTGCCGGTCAATACTACGTTTGATGGGGCTTGGTCATGGTTTAGGTTGTTAGATGACGCAGCCAAGTCGCGACCGAAAACCAAGAAAGACAAAATTTTGCATTTGGCATCACAGGGCAATAATGCACGTATTGAATTACTACCTAACAGTGTCATAAGCCCATTCTGGAATCGTGATTTGGAGAAGTTCAGATGTCCAATGGCACTATAGATTCAGGTATTGGTATATGCGGAAAGATTCCGACTCGTGGAGATTTTCTTGCACAAGGTTTACCCATTGGTTTTATTGACAGCTGGAATGAGTGGTTGCAAGCCGTTTTGGCCGTCAGCAAAGAACAATTGGGAGAAGTGTGGCTGGAGAAATATCTCACCAGTCCAATTTGGCACTTTGCTATGTCGAGTCGGGTGTGCGGCGATTCAGCCATGGCGGGGACCTTTATTCCCAGTGTAGATCAAGTCGGCCGGAACTATCCGTTTGCTATTGTGAAAGAAATTACACAAGCACCTATTCAGGTTTGGTCTGATCAGACGTGGTCTGAAAAGCTTGAACCTTGGATACTGGCAACATTGGATGACGATTTTTATCTGGAGCCATGGCTGGAAATGCTTTGCAAGGAGGATATGAGTTGGCCTGAAATGCAGCCTGTAACAGCTTCTGTTGTTCAAAGTGAGCGCCAAACTAAAAGCCAAATGATTGAGAGTGTTAATGACTCGACACTCTCCCAGTTAGGCTTGTTGCACCAAAGCTATACAGATCTCTATGGGCGTTATTGCTTGTGGTGGACACAAGGGTCTGAGGAAGTACCTCCATGCCTGTTAGTGACAAGCGGATTGCCTCAGGTTAGTCAATTTAGTGCCATGCTGGATGGAAACTGGGAGCGCTGGGGCTGGCAACAAAAACAAATCGTCGGATAAAAATCACTCGATCAGGAAGAAGTTTTTAGTTCAAGGAATGGATATGCAGGTAGTTTCTCACGCCCAAACTCACGTAGGTTTAATTCGTAAAGTCAATGAAGACGCTTGCCTGGAGTTACCAGATCTCGGAATTTGGGCTGTTGCTGATGGTATGGGTGGCCACGCGGCCGGGGATGTTGCTAGCCAGCTGGTGCTTGATGCGATTAAGTCTGCTGTGATGGGTTTGCACAAAAGACAAATTACAAAAGAACTCATTATTCACACGTTACAGGAAGCAAATTCCGCTTTACAGCGCTATAGCCGTGACCAACTTGATGGAAATACCGCAGGAACGACGGTTGTGGTGCTGTATCTTGAAAATGGCCGTTTTCATTTACTATGGGTGGGTGATAGTCGGGGGTATCTATTGCGAAATGCGGACCTAACTCAAACTACACGAGATCATAGTCAGGTAACCGAAATGGTAGAGCAAGGGTTGCTTAGTGCAGAAGAGGCAGAGCATCATGAGTGCGCCAACGTTATTACTCGTGCCATTGGGGTGGAGTCTGATGTAGTCGTGGATGTTATAAGCGGAGACTGCTCGCCAGGCGATGTATTTTTGTTATGCACAGACGGATTAAATAAAGAAATACCAGATGTGGAAATAGAGCAGTATTTGCAAAACGCAGATGTCATGGAGGCGGGCATGGCGTTACTTCATTCATCTCTGGTTTCGGGTGCCAGAGATAATGTCACTTATGTCATTGTTGAGATAAAAGGGTTACAAGAAGATGAAGTAGCCGACAATGAAACTGAGAAAACCATCCCAGTTTTGAATAAAACCTTCTAAGACTCGACGTTGTCGATTGTAATTTATAGTCAATTGCTTAAGATCGGCCAGACATTGCAGGAAGCAATGTTTTTTTATTAGGTGATGGTAATGGATTACAACGAAGTACTCGACATAAGTGCTTTATTAGCGCCAATTTCAGACTCTTCTCCGGTCGGTGTCGATCCGCGAGAAGACATTTCCCCGACGTCTCGATACTTTACGCTTAAGGATGTCCGTAATCAGGCCCGAGCGAATGAGCGGGCTGCTTTGGTTGATGAAGATTCGGCCTCCTCACTTTTTAACGACTGGCGTCCCATTGCGGAACAAGTACCTGACGCATTAATTAATGAAAGCAAAGATCTGGAATACGTCGCTTGGCTGATTGAAGCCTTGTGCCGTATCGAAGGCTTTGCAGGTTTGGCTGCCGGTTTCAGGTTGGCCAGAGAATTAATTGAGAAATATTGGGACTCGATCTTTCCCCTGCCTGATGAAGATGGTCTTGAAACCAGAATAGCACCTCTTATTGGTTTGAATGGATACGATGGGGAAGGGTCTTTAATTACCCCAATAGTCAGTGTGCCTATAACTCAATCCAACGGAGAACAGTCTTTCGCAACCTGGCAGTACACACGTGCTTCTGAAATCGCCTTGTTGGATGAAGAGAAGCAGAGACAAAAAGCGGATGCAGGCATTGCAACGCTAGAGGATCTTGAAGCTGTTGCCAAAGAAACCCCAGTCAGCTTTTATCTTGAACTGATGGAAGAGCTGCAACAAGCCACTGATGAATTCAAGCTGTTATCTGATGCAATGGATGCAGCGATGGGCGGCGCGCCTCAGCCAACCAGTACAATCAGTAAAAGCCTCGCTAAATGCTATGAGGCCATTCGTTATCTCGCGGGAGAGCAAATTGACCAGGCACTCGAAAGCCAGGATCTTTCAGAAGAGATTGATGGCGCTGATGAGGAAGCGTCGGACTCTACCTCCGCAGGTGCAGTACAGAAAATCCCGAAACAGCTTGAAACCAGAGATCAGGCTATAAAAATGCTAAAAGAAGTTTCCGATTTTTTTCATAAAACGGAGCCTCACTCTCCAATGCCTTATGCGATAGATCAGGTCGTAAGGTGGAGTGGGTTGAGTTTGCCAGAATTACTGCAAGAGCTTATCGAAGATGGTGGCTCTAGAAATCATTATTTCCGCCTGACCGGAATTCCGGTTGGAGAATAGGATAACAGCTTAATTTCTTACTAAAGGAATAGGCATCAATTGAAAGGAGATCAATATGGAAAGTGTACATAATAAGTTATCACGTGTCCGTAAACCTCGTGTTCATATCACTTACGATGTAGAGACTGAAGGTGCTGCGGTAAAGAAAGAACTGCCATTTGTGGTTGGTGTTATGGGCGATTTTGCTGGTCATAACACAGAAGCTCTTAAGCCGTTAAAAGAAAGACGTTTCGTTCAAATCGATCGTGATAATTTTGATGATGTACTTAAGCGCATGAATCCCAAGTTGTCTTTCGCGGTAGCCAATAAGCTGGCTGGCGACGACAGTCAGTTTACGGTTGATCTTGAATTTAAATCAATGCAGGACTTTGAACCAGCAGCAGTTGTTCGACAAATTGAGCCATTGAATAAATTGATGGAAACCCGTAATAAACTTCGCGACCTGATGACAAAAGTAGATCGTTCAGAGGATCTTGAAGACATCCTTGAGCGAGTTTTGAATAACACGGGTGATCTTGAGCAACTTGCCAATGAGTTGAGCACGGAGGAAAAGTAAGATGAGCACGGAAGCGGTAGCAGATAGTTTAGATGCAACAACGGAAGAGTCGGGTTCGTTACTTGAACAGGCGATCTTTGCAACCAAGCAGACAGAGAACTCTCGTGCAGAAGAACTGTTGAGAACTCTTGCTGAAGAAGCTATGAAAGGTACTGTTAGCTGGAACAAAAACCTTTCAATTACATTTAACGATGCCATCAGCAAAATTGATCGATTAATCTCACAGCAATTATCAGAAGTCATGCATGCGCCTGAGTTCCAAAAGCTGGAGGGCAGCTGGCGTGGGTTAAATCATCTTGTGATGAACTCTGAAACAAATGCGTCCTTAAAAATTCGCATGATCAGTCTTAGCAAGAAAGAGCTACACAAAGACTTAAGTAAAGCCGTGGAGTTTGACCAAAGCCAGATCTTCAAGAAGGTTTATGAAGCTGAGTTTGGTACGCCAGGTGGTGAGCCCTACGGCACGTTAATTGGTGATTACGAATTTACAAATCACCCGGAAGACATTGAAACTTTAACCAACATGTCTAATGTTGCGGCTTCAGGTTTTTGTCCGTTTATCTCTGCATCATCACCGGCTTTGTTCGGGTTTGATGAGTGGACAGAGCTAAGCAAACCACGTGATCTTGAGAAAGTGTTTGAGTCTCTGGAATACACCAAATGGCGTTCATTCCGCGAAAGCGATGACTCTCGCTTTGTGACCTTGACAATGCCTCGAGTATTGGCTCGCTTGCCTTATGGCGAGGCAACAAGTCCGGTTGAAGAATTTGGTTTTGAAGAGTTTGAAGTTGATGAAGAAACAAAGGTTTCTAAAACGGCCAAACACTCTGAATATTGCTGGATGAATGCGTCTTATGTAATGGGCGCAAAAATGACCGATGCCTACTCAAAATACGGTTTCTGTACTGCGATTCGTGGTGCTGAAGGTGGTGGCCGTGTTGATAATCTGCCTAGTCATATCTTTACCAGTGATGACGGTGATCCGGATCTGAAGTGCCCAACAGAAATTGGCATTACTGATCGCCGCGAAGCTGAGTTGGGTAAACTTGGTTTCCTACCTCTGTGTCACTACAAGAATACGGATTATGCTGTCTTCTTTGGTGCGCAAACCACTCAGAAGCCTAAACAGTACGATTCTCCGGAAGCCACAGCTAATGCGGCTATTTCATCTCGACTTCCTTATTTGATGGCAACAAGCCGTTTCGCACATTACCTGAAAGTAATGGCACGCGACAAGATTGGTAGCTTTATGGAAGCTGAAGATGTTGAGTCCTGGTTGAATCGTTGGATTTTAAGCTACGTAAATGCATCTGAAGGTGGTGGTCAGGAAATCCGAGCCAAGTACCCATTGGCTGACGCCAAGGTTCAGGTTAAAGAGATTCCGGGCTCTCCTGGTTCTTACAATGCGGTTGCATGGTTACGACCATGGCTACAAATGGAAGAGTTGACCACTTCACTTCGTTTGGTAGCAAAAATCCCTGAGATTGGCGGATAAGCCTTCCGTTATAAGAGGCAGCCTGGGCTGCCTCTTATTAATGATCTTTCTTTATAGCAGTACCAAGTTAGATGTCGTTGTCGAAAAGGACATTTCGTCAACCCGGTGTCTGCCAGTGATACCGAAAGAGGTAGTTAAGATGTTGTTTAAACAACGCTACTGCCTTAAGACAGGGTTAAGACAAGGATAAGTCTTCAAAAATGTTAAATGCACTGAATTTTGTTGAACAGGATGTTTTCAGTAGTGAATCAGAGTCATTCACTGAAACATCGCGTGCATCTGACACTGTAAGTTTTGCAAACACTCATCGACTAGAGCGATTTTTAGGTGAGAAGCAGCCTATAAAAGCGCTTTTGTATTGGCTTGAGTACATCGAGTTTGATAACGAAACTCGTACTAATGAATCAGTCGTAGCCATACTCTCCCGTGCCATAGCAGACATAGATCGAATCATTAACGATCAGGTTAATGAGATAATTCATGATGATCAATATCAAAAGCTGGAAGCCAGCTGGCGAGGGGTTTTGTATTTAACTGAGCAGACTGAAGCTCATGACAGAGAACAAAAGGTCAAGATCAAACTGATGCCGCTTTCCTGGCGTGAATTAAGCAAGGATATTAGCCGGGCCATCGATTTTGATCAGAGTGAATTTTTCAAGTTAGTTTATGGCAGTGAATTTGACATGGCTGGCGGTGAACCATTTGGGGTAATCATTGGTGATTATCAGGTGAGCCACCGCCCCCGAGCAGGTAGCTCGGTAAACGATATTGATATTCTTAAGGATATTGCAAGAACATCTGCAGCCGCATTTGCTCCGTTTGTAACTTCTGCCCATCCGTCATTATTTGGGGTCGATCATTTTGCTGAATTAAGTTTGGTTTCTGACATTAGTAACCATTTTCAGCAAGTTGAGTATGTGAAGTGGCGATCCTTAAGGGCTATGGAAGATTCCAAGTTTCTGGGTATTACCGCGCCACAAATACTGATGCGACCGCCTTACAGGGACGATGGGTCTCGTAGAGAGCACTTCCGGTTTAAAGAACAGCTACGACACCCGGAAAGGGACTATTTATGGGGTAACTCTGCCTATGCCTTTGCGGCAGTATTGGTTAGGGCATTTAGCGAATCAGGCTGGTTTGGTCAGATAAGAGGCCTGAAAGCTGGTCAGTTCAATCACGGTATTGTCACTGATCTTCCCGCCAGCCAATACGAGACAACTAAGTATCAATCTCACCTCAAGCCATCTGTGAACCTACTCGTTGGAGACCGCCTGGAGACAGAGCTATCGGATAATGGATTCATTCCGTTATCTTCCGTGTCTTATTCCGAGCATTGCACCTTCTTCAGTAATGCATCGGTTCAGCAACCGCCAGTATTTGATAATGCAGTGGCTAATGTTAATGCGCGTTTATCGTCGATGTTGCAATACATCATGTGTGTTTCTCGCTTTGCTCATTACATTAAAGTGATGGGGCGGGAAAAGGTAGGTAGTTTTCAGTCCGCTCAGTCCTGTGAGCGTGAACTGCAAAGCTGGCTTCATAGTTATACAACGGCATCGGACAGTGCTTCAGAAGAGGTTCGTGCCAGATATCCTTTACATGAAGGAAGAATTCAAGTTCGTGAAATGCGTGGTCAACCTGGCCGGTATTTTTCAATCATTAAGCTGCAGCCTCATTTCCAATTGGATCAGATGGTGTCGAGCATTAAATTGGTGACCGAGTTATCACCGAAGTATCAGTCTACGTTATAGGGAAATGTTATGAAAAAAGTTAAGGAATTGATTCAGCAGAGCCGCCTGTCAGATGCCTGTGACTGGTTAGAGACCAAACTTAAAGATGACCCTTTGAATGTTGACATGCGGGCAACCTATGTTGAGCTGCTTTGCGTGAAAGGGGATCTGGAAAAGGCAGATAATCAGCTAGACATGATGGTGCGTCAGAACCCGGATTTTTTGGTGGGTGCATTAAACCTCCGTCAACTGATTCGAGCGATGCAATCCCGACTGGATTTTTATAACGGAGCAGACAGTGCTGCCGTCTTCCATGAAGCCGACGCTGAATTGGAAACCCTACTAAAGATGCGTTTGGCTCTTAAAGATAATCGATTTGATGAAGCACAAGAGCTTGCGGGTGAATTGGAAACATTACGCCAGACAGTTTCTTTACAGATTAATGATCAAATCTTTGATGACGTTCGGGATATGGACGACACACTTTGTGGTTACGTTGAACTGTTTGGTACAGATGGCAAATATTACTTGGCCAAGTTTTCAGAAATAGAATTTCTTGAGGTCAAAGCGCCTGAGTCCATCGTAGAGATGCTTTTAAGACGTGTAGAAGTGAGCATCAAGAATGGGCCTAGTGGCGAAGCATTCCTACCCGTTGTTTACGCGGAAAGCACAACCGAAGCAGAGCGATTAGCTCGTGAGAGCGATTGGAATGAACTGGCACCGCAGCTTTTCACCGGTTTAGGTCAGAAAATGTGGCTAGCCGGGGAGCAAGCCTTAGCTATTACAGACATTAAGACAATTTCGGCTGTAGAGCAGAAAGAAATTAACAAAGATGAAGAACAAGCGATTGCTTAACTAAGGTCGTTCCGCAGGTGAATACGAAACAACCTTTACAAATGTCAATCCTGGACAGGTTAATCGATGAATCACCAGGATTGGCAGATCCCCCCAGAATGCGTCGGGGGGGAGATATTAAGGCGATACGACAGAGTGTTCGTAGAGACTTGGAGAATCTACTGAATGCCAAAGTACAGTGGCATGTCTGGCCGGATTCATATAACGAGCTTGATCAAAGCCTGCTAAGTTATGGTCTACCGGATTTTTCAAGTATGGCAATGGATTCTCTTGATGGCAGGCAAGCGCTTTGCCGACGCATAGAAGACACGATCCGGCTTTTTGAACCCAGATTTGTCGATGTCGGCGTATCTCTACTGGACGACGAACAACCCTTAGATCGTGTGCTTAAAATCCGAATCGATGCGCTTTTGTACGCTGATCCGGTTCCAGAACCAATAACCTTTGATTCCGAGATCGAACCTGTCAATCTCGGGCTGAAAGTCAGGGATTCTCTGCTATGAATGATGAATTTTTGAAGTATTACAACAGAGAGCTCACTTACATTAGAAAGTTAGGGGCTGAATTTGCCGATAAGTATCCCAAAATTGCTGGTCGGCTAAAGATTAGTGATGAAACTATCGAAGATCCGCACGTCTCGCGCTTGGTAGAGTCATTTTCTTTCCTAACAGCTCAAATACGTCAGAAACTCGATGATAGCTTTCCTGAGCTGACTGATGCTCTGTTAGGGCAGCTTTATCCGGATTATCAAGCACCTATACCTTCAATGGCTATTGTAAAGATGACGACCCAAAACTTATCTACAGATGGGTATTATCTTCCACGTGGTAGTCAAATAGAAACCTATGTCGATGGTTTAAAGCCTTGCACATTCCAAACATGCTACGACACAAAACTCTGGCCTGTTGAGGTTGAAGAGGCCGAATTTAAAAATGCGCCATTCAACGCTCCTAAGTCGAATACTCATACACCAGCCAAGGCGGTCATCAAGCTAAAGTTAGCATGTGAATTCGATAATACCGAGTTCGGTGAACTGGGTATGGACTCATTGCGTTTTTACATTAACGGGCAAAAGCACCACGTATATTCGCTTTACGAACTGATATGTCGTCATACGCTGGAAATCGGGATTGCGCCTAAAGGCGAGCCTGAAAAAATGAAAAGACTGCTCCCCAGGCACATTAAAGCCACCGGTTTTGACGATGAGCATCAGGTGTTACCGTATTCGAACCGCAGTATTTCAGGGTATCGCCTGTTAGCGGAGCAGTTCCTCTTCCCTGAGAAGTTCCTCTTCTTTGAATTGACGAATTTGGATTCCGATTGGCCTGACATTAAAGATCAGGTCGAGCTTTATTTTTACCTCGCTGAGGGCTCAGAAGAATTAGAGCGCCATCTTACAGCCGAACATTTGTTATTGGGTTGCACTCCGATCATAAACTTGTTCGAGCAGAATATGGAGCC
>JBFHTA010000141.1:0-10324 GCA_041590855.1 Pseudomonadales bacterium | reverse complement strand
CGGTTATGGCAAAACTACCTTAGTTGCCGGACTCATTAGAAAACACCCCGTCAGATATGCATGGTATTCATTGGATGCGACGGATACTGAAGCCACTTCGTTTTGGAGTTACCTGATCCACTCTCTCAGACGCCTGGATGTTTCTATCGGAAAGAAGTCGTTGGCATTATTGAATGCGGAGTATGAACCAGACCTGCAAACCATGCTTGTTCAGTTGTTGGAGGATTTAAACAAGTTTCAGACTCGATACCTCTCTGGTGAACATGTCGTTATCGTGCTTGATGACTTTCAGGTCATTCAAGATGAACAGCTGTTGGAGCACTTAGAGTTTTTTCTTGATTATCTGCCCGATAACTTTCATTTGGTTGTGATCAGTCGTGCGATGCCTTCTTTACATATCGCTCGGCGATCGGCACGAGGAGAATTGTTGATCATTGAAAAGGAGCAGCTTCAGCTTAGTGCTCAAGAAACAGAAACATTTTTATCCGAAAGGATTGAGATTCCTTTGGCTCAAGCGTTCATTGGCGATGTTGTGGCTGTGACGAATGGCTGGTTAGGGGCGCTGCAGGTACTTTGTACGCATTTAAAGATCCATAAAAAATCGGCAACCCTGGATGCACGGGGAAGTCTGTCACATTTGGTACTGATAAAAGATTACATAGATCAGGAAGTACTGAATTGTTTGGATTCAGAAAGTTATTCGCTGTTAGGCAAAATTGCTTTGCTTCCCCGCTTTTCTGAAGACTTGATGTATGAGTTTTTAGAAGAGCCTGACGGAAAACAAAGGCTACAGACATTGCAGCAGTTGAACCTGATTTTTTTGCAGCAAGATGATGAGGGTTCCTGGTACTCAGTTCATACATTGATTCGGGAAAGGTTATTTGCGATAGAAAAAGGGCAGGAGCCGGATGCTGATTTTGTACATCGAGTACTCAATGGATTGGCAGAACGAGAGCTTTGGTCGGATGTATTTGAGTTTGCCATTCTGACTGAGCAATGGGATTGGGCCAGCAAGGTGGCGATACCTTCCCTTCAGGAAATCATGCGTCGTGGCGAGTATCAGCTTGCGCGTACTCTGATAGCCCGTTTTCCTGGAAATATCGTGGACTCGTTACCTAAGTTGTCTCTTTTTGAAGTTTGGACTGACTTTCATAGAAAGGGGCATGATGAGGCTAAGATACGGCTTGAAAGGCTAAGTAGCTTGTTAACCAAACTGGATTCAATGAGCGACGTATCTCGTTTGGCGTATGGTATAAGTGGCAATGATGACTGGAATCAGTTCAAAGAAGTGGTCTTCATCAGTAAGTTTCAGGTTGATTTGTTAAGCAATGGCGCAACGAATGAACAGTGTATTCTGCAGCGTGTACATTCGTATGCAGCGTCTGATCATATGTTTTCAAACTGGTGCTGGAATGGTTTGGGAGCGAATGCATTCATATCCGGACAGGTTGATGCAGCAATAGATTATTTGAGTAAGGCGTTTTATCAAAGCCAAACCAGCAAAGACGGGCTTTGTTTATTGGTAACGTTAGGGAGCCTGGGGCCGGGATTAATCTTTGCAGGAAAAGTTGATCAGGCTATTGCCATTTGTGATGAGGCCGAGCAGTGGTGCAACGAATATGGCTTTGATGCGGTGGCACTGTTTTCTATCGTGCATCGGGTGAGGGTATTGATTTATCGGGAGTGTAATCAACCCGATCAGATCTCAGACGCTCTGGTTCAAATGAAACAAGCATTTCATAAGGTTGATCCGTTACATCAGATGTATCACATGTGGGCGGAGTTATCCTTGTGCCTGGATGAAAATATCGACCGCAGTCGTGAGCTTGTCATTAGTTTAAATCAGCATTTCAAAGGTCGTTACCATCATTGGAATTTAGGCATTCCAGATCCCGATTTACTTTTGGCTATTGTCGATCTTCTGGAGGGTAAGTATGAGGCAATCTCTAGGTGGGTTTTTTCTTACCAAGCCAGAAAAGGGCAAAACGATACTTTCAGCCAACAATCCGTATTTGAACGCTTAATTTATTACCGATTCTTGCTGAATACCCTTCACGGCGCTCATACCGAACAAGAGATCAAGCAATTGGTGGCGCACAGTAAGCAGGTAGGTAACCTGCTTATTCGGTTAAAAGGAGAACTCTTCCTCTCCGTTTTGTATTTTAAGAATCAGGATTTCCAGCGTTCTGCTAGTGCGTTGCTAAACATGGTAGAAACCGCAGTGGAACATCGATTGTTCCGGTCAGTATTGGATGAGCAGCAACTGTTATTGCCTATGCTGAATGATCCTGGATTCAGCTCATTGCTGTCGGGGAAACTATCAGTCTCTGCATCACGATTATTGGGACCACTTATGGGAGCAATCAATCAACCATCGGGCCGTTTTGATGAGCAAGTTCATCTAAAAGCAGACTTAACGAATAGAGAGCAACAGGTGTTGATTCAATTGGAGAAAGGGTTGTCGAACGAAGAGATTGGTAATGTGATGGATATTTCCACCACAACCGTGAAGTCTCATGTCTCGAACATCTTTGGCAAGCTTCAAGTCAAGAACCGAACGCAGGCCATTTCAAAAGCAAGGGCCATAGGTCTGCCGTTAGGGAGCTAAGCTATTTTCAGGGGGGGACATCGTCCCCAGATCGCTCCCTGGTGTGAGCCAACTTAGGCAATGACGCCCAGTTCATGCAATTGATGAATCAAGAGTTTTTGCTCAATTTTTTCCTTCTGTGTTTTAGCGTCCGTCATCGACATACGTTCCAGAAAGGGTTGTGCAGAGTCTTCCTCATGGTGATGAGTAAAGGCTTTGAACATGGTTTTCAGTAGATCCACTTTGTGGCTTTGCAGCGCTTTCAGTTCTTTTAAACAGGCGCCGATTTGTAATTCCAGGTCGGTGAAATCTGTACCCAGAGGGAAAGCCGGGAAAAGCTCTTTCTTACGGAAGTGACCTATGGTTTCTGACACTACCTCTGGCAGGTTATGTTGATAGGCTTCCGGGATTTGATAGTCAGCGGGGAGTTTTCCGTGTTGTTTCGCTTGATCCAGAAGCTCTTGCTGGAAGCGGGAATCGGTAACATTCAGCATGGCCTTCATGACTTCAGCGTCTGTTTTACCGCGTAAATCCGCGACTCCGTATTCTGTGATGACGATGTCTCTGAGGTGGCGTGGAATGGTGGTATGGCCATAATTCCAAACAATGTTAGATGACACCTGCCCCTTACTTTCGCGAGTACTGCGAATCAGTAGAATTGAACGGGCGCAAGGCAAGGCATGCGCCATAGAAACAAAGTTGTATTGCCCCCCAACACCGCTAACGATCTTGCCGTTATCCAATCCATCAGAAACCACCGCTCCGTTCAGAGTGGCCATTAGTCCGGTGTTGATAAAACGGGCTTCTTTACGCTGTGCGATGACCAGGTCTTCATTAATCAGCAGTTGATTCACATGACCGACACTGGTCATGCAGATGCTTTCCAGTTCTTCAACCGACATATTATGTAGGGCGTCGTAAAAATCCTGAGGCCCCAAGAAAAAACCACCATGCATGATGATGCCGTGTTTCAGTTTGCTGCCGATGCCGTCCCGTTTGAGCTTATCGACCACTTCATGTTCGTGAGGGCTATCGCCCAAGGTACGATTATCCAAATAAATTTGGCCATGTTTCCAAGAAACCCGGTCGTTGAAGATGCCAAAATGCTTGGCTTTCATTACTTGTTCTTCGTGGAATAAATCGCCGAAGAAACCGGCTTTTATTAACTCATCGAGGCAATCCGGGGTGAGACTCTCTTGCAGCTTGCCTTCGTTAATCAAACGCTGGATGTGCAGGTCGTCATAGACTTTACGCTTCACAATGCCGTTTTTGATTAAGTGCAAGAAGCCGTTAACGAACATTTCGCTGGAACCGTACAGACCCTCTTGGAATGGTTTGGTTTCGCCCACTTTCTGAATCAGTGCATGATACTTCTCGCTACCAAGGGCACTTAATGCCTCCTGATAGGTTGCATTATGTTCATTACGCAGCTGACAGGCGTAGACGATGGCGTCGCCCAGCGAGCCAATCCCGATTTGTAACGTACCGCCATCTTTGACCAAAGCACTGGCGTGCATTCCGATGGCAAAGTCAACGGGAGTTACTGGCATATTCGGTGGTGCAAACAAGGTGGTGTAGTAGTCCGGGTTATCGATGACCATGTCGAACTTATCTTCCGCCACCAAGGCTTCGTTCAACATGAATGGCAGTTTTTGGTTGATCTGGGCAACCAATTTAATGGTTTTTCCTTTCTTACGTTCTTGCTCAATCAGCGGCATTAAATCGACGGTAACGTCGGTATTACTGCTTAATGATAAGTAAGAGTTTCCTTCATACTCACCTCGGCAAACCTGCTGAGCGAGAAGGTTGGCACCCTGATCAATCATGTCACGTGCAACATGGGTATAGTTGCTGGAAATGTAGTGCTGCTGTGCATAATCATTGCCTAGCATGCTTCCGGATTTAAAGAAAAACTCGCACAGCTCGATGTTCTCGGGGATTTGTTGTTTATTCAGGTCTTGAATGTAATCGGGGGCAACATAACCATCAAACAAACGATCAAACACGGGTTCCAGAAACTTGGCTTCCAGCCCTGGGGCAGGTTTCGGGCGTTCCAAAGATAAAGCGGTAATGATACGTAGAGAAATGCTTGGGTCTTCTTTTGCCCGGCGGTAAAGCTCGTTTACGAACTGTGTTGGTTTGCCTATGCCTAGCGGAACCCCCATAACAATGTTCTTGTCGAGTTGATTGATTACCTCATCCACGCATTTGTTTACGTCACTGTATTGTAGATTTGTCATTGTCATCCCCTGATTTTTAGTTTGTTTTCTCGTCTGAGTTAGATGCAAGTTCTTATTTCTTACTTACTACTGTATGTCGAATATAGAAGAATTCTGTTGATCTTGGTCAATTTTATAATTGTGTAATTAATATACAGTTTTCTTGTAATGAAACGGTCACTTTGCTCGTGTAGGAAGTATGGGATCAGTGATCTGGAATCTTAATGTTTATTCCGAACACAATAAAAAATCTACTCATGGAGGAACACCAATGACTACTGACTTTTTCAAAGATCTAACGGATAAAACCAAAGAAAATATAGCACCGTTCGTTAAGTTTAATGAGCTAATGAGCGCTTCTATTCAGAATCTCTTCCAGGCTCAAATGGCTGCGACTCAGCGATATTCAGAAATGTCGATGGCACAAGTTAAAGCGGCAACTGAAATTCGTGACATGGACTCTTTGCAATCATTCTTTCAAAGCCAGGTAGGTACTTTTGAAGCGTTAAATGAGCAAGTGATGGCGGATTTAAAAGCCATGGCAGATGCCAGCGTTTCTTTTCGTCAGGAGCTGGAAGGGATCTTTTTCCCTGGAAGCGAAGCTCAAACCGAAAAGGAATCTCAATCTGTGAAGAAAACGACTTCAAAGGCTGCTACTAAATCTAAAGAATCGGCTTCTGAAAAAGCCTAAGTTAGATTGTTGCTAGTGCTACATTCCTAAATATCTCAGGGAGCTCACAGTCTCCCTAGCTTTCTATCTATTAATTATTCACCGGTTCATAAGTGCCGGTGAAGTTTGTTGGTGCGTGTAATGGATACGATGAATCCTTTCGAAAATCCCTATTGGAAAATGTCACTCAAGGCATTTGAAGAAAGCCAAAAAGCTTTCACAGGGTTTGCGTCTAAATGTCATTCTGACAACAGCAGTATGCAGGCAGTGGCTGCGGATGCTGTTGATGCCTATACCCGATACGTTCAACAGTGTGTGAAACATCCCTGGATGATGACCAAACAATCGGTGGGTGTATCTAAAGACTATTTTCGAGTAATGAAGCAATCTGTTTTTCAGTTATTGGGCAAAGACGTAGAGCCTGTGATTGAGCCTGAACGCGGCGATATGCGTTTTTCTCACCCGGATTGGTCCGACAACAGCTGGTTTAATTTTGTAAAACAAATGTACTTGGTTACGGGGCATGCGTGGTTAGCCAGTATTCACTCTATTCCTGGACTGGATGAAAAAGCCCGTACTCGTGCGGAGTTTTTTGTTCGTCAGTTGGTTAATGCCATGTCTCCGTCAAATTACTTGCTGACCAACCCGGAGCTGTTGCAACTGACGGTTAAGTCGAGAGGGAAGAACTTAGTCAGTGGCTTGGAGCGCTTTGTCCACGATTTGGAGAAGAGTGCGGATGCCTTGAAAATCTCAATGACGGACGAAAAGGCATTTGAACTCGGTAAAAATATTGCAACGACCGAAGGGAAGGTCGTCTATCGCAGCGAGCTCTTTGAATTGATTCAATATTCGCCGACGACAGAGAAAGTTGCAAAGCGCCCATTAGTGGTTATTCCTCCGTTTGTGAATAAGTATTACATCTTGGATTTGTCGCCTAAAAACTCGTTTGTACGTTGGGCTGTCGAACAGGGTAATACGGTATTTATGGTGTCTTGGGTTAACCCCGGCGAAGAGCACAGAAATTTAGGGTTTGATCGTTATGTGACCGAGGGTGTACTGAAAGCGCTTGACGCTGTTGAAGAACATACCGGTGAAAACGAAGTTAATGCGGTAGGTTATTGCATTGGCGGAACCTTATTAATGACGACCTTGGCTTACATGGCTGCCCGGAGGATGAAGAGTCGGATTAAAAGTGCGACCTTGTTTACGACCTTAACGGATTTTTCAGATCCTGGCGACGTGGGCGTATTTGTCGACGAACATACGGTGAAAGCGATTGAAGAGCAAAATAACCAGAAAGGCTATTTTGATGGGCGCGTCATGGCAGTGTCTTTCAGTGTGTTAAGAGAGAACTCGTTGTATTGGAATTACTTTATCCAAAATTATCTGAAAGGGGAGTCACCAGTTCCCTTTGATTTGCTGTTTTGGAATTCCGACAGCACCAATATAACCGCTGCTTGCCATAATGACATGTTGCGACGTTTCTATCTTGAAAATCAGTTGATTAAGCCTGGTGCGTACAGCATTAACGGTACCAAAATTGATTTGTCGAAGATTAAGATTCCGCTGTATTTTGTATCCACTCATCAAGATCACATTGCGTGTTGGAAAGTGACTTACGAGGGTGCAAAGATTTGTCGAAACAATAGTACCTTCGTGTTGGGAGAATCCGGTCATATTGCTGGTATTGTTAATCCTCCGAGCAAGAATAAATACTCTTTTTGGACCAGTGATGCTTTAGTTGATTCTGCTGATGAATGGCTTGAAGGTGCAGAGCAGCATTCGGGGAGTTGGTGGACTCACTGGAATGCCTGGTTAGCACCAGAGCAAGGTGCAATGGTAGAGGCTCGACTGCCTGAAACTGGTAATCTTGAGGTTTTGTGTGATGCTCCGGGAACTTACGTAAAACGTACGCTTGGTGTTACCAATTAATCTATTAAATTTTTTCATTTGATTATCAATCATTAGCGGGAGCTTATATCAGGACTCTGATGTTCCCGCTGCTGATTCAAGTCTGGCTTTCTAAACTATCTATCCTTTATATAGCACCACCGCTTTACCCGAAATGACAAGCTCGTTGTCATCATTGATGCAGGTGGTGGATAAGGTAATGATTGGTTTATCTTCTCGAATTTCAATGATTTCAACGGTCGCTGTGACTTCCTGATCTAAATAGACCGGCTTTTTAAAACTTAATTCTTGGCCAAGGTAAATGGTGCCTTCGCCAGGGAGGTGCTTACCAAGCAAACCGGAAAATAAACTTGAAACCAGTATTCCATGCACAATTCGTTGCCCGAACATGGAGTTCTTCGCATAGTCTGGATCGAGATGAACCGGGTTGAAATCCAATGATAATTCTGAAAATTCCCCAACATCGTGTTCTGTGAATTTTCGTGTGACCTGTGCCTTTTGTCCGACGAAAATTTTCGACATACCTACTCTCCTTGGCGTAATAGTCTTGGCGTAACAGTCTTGGTGTTATCGTTATTGTTTATTTGCTTTCCTGTTAGGGAGCACTTTTAATATACGGCACTCATTTTTTGGATTAATGATTTAGATCATTTATTGATCACAGTAGGCGGTCTACCAGTCGCTTATTCCGTTATTCGCTAATCAAGTCAAACGCGTAGGTAAACTAACTATGTCTCAGCACACTCAAACCCTGGGCTTTATCGGTATCGGCCTGATGGGAACGCCAATGACCCAACGTCTTCTCTCTGCGGGTTTTCAGGTTAATGTTTGGAACCGGTCACCTGAGAAACTGAAACCCGTGGTTGCAGCCGGAGCGCAGGCAATATCATCCATTGCTGAGCTGGTGGCAGAGTCGGAGGTGATTTTGTTATGTGTGTCCGATACCGATGCCGTTCGAGCGGTTGTTTTTGGTGAGCAAGGTATTGCTGAAGCGGCCCGAACTAATCCTGAGGCAAAAGCACGGGTAATCATCGACTTTTCCAGTATTGATCCGGAGCAAACCCGCGAAATGGCACAAGAGTTAAAACAATCCACGGGGATTGAATGGATCGACAGTCCTGTGTCAGGCGGCGTTGCTGGCGCAGAGCAGGGAACGTTAGCCATCATGTGTGGTGGAGAACAAACCTTGATTGATCAGGTGATGCCGATCCTGGAACCCTTGTCTCAACGCGTGACGCGTATGGGGCCAGTCGGCAGTGGTCAAGTCACCAAAATTTGTAATCAGATGCTTGTGAGTTGTAATGTCTTGGTGATGGCGGAAGTCATGGCGATGGCTGAAAAAGCAGGTGTTGATTCAGCTCAGATTCCCGGTGCATTAAAAGGCGGCTTTGCAGATTCCATCCCGTTACAACTGACTGGTCCTAGGATGGCGACTCGTGATTTTGATGAAGTTAAGTGGCATGTGAAAACGCTGCTTAAAGACTTGGATATGGCGAATCATTTGGCGAAAACGCTGCAGTCTTCGATACCTATGGCGGGATTGGGGGCAGAATTAATGCGCTTACATGGCAGTCAGGGATACATGGAGCAAGACCCTTGTACTCTAATTAATCAATATTCAGCCAAAGATCAGGGAGAATGATTCATGAAGCTGTGCGCAAATTTATCTTTAATGTTTACAGAAGTCCCTTTGGTGGAACGATTTGCCAAAGCGAAAGCCTGCGGTTTTCAAGCTGTAGAGATTCAATTTCCCTATGAAGCCGAGCTTGGAGACCTGGTAAACGCCAAAAACGACACAGAACTGGAGGTGGTGCTGATTAATGTACCAGCCGGTGATTTAATGACAGGCGGAGAAGGGTTAGCGTCTGTCCCTGATCTGACCGAAGAATACAGCCAGGCCCTAGAACAGTGCTTGGAATATGCCACAGCTTTGAAGGTTCGTGCAGTGAATGTTTTAGCTGGCCGATGCTTGACGCCGGAAAAAGAAACCCAGTATTGGCAAACCTTTGAGTGGAACCTGGCCCGAACCGCTGATACTTTATCCGAACATAATATTCTGACGACCTTTGAAGCCATCAATACTAAAGACATGCCTGGCTTCTTAGTCCACAGAGCAGAGCACTTGTGGTCGGTGATGGCGCGCGTCAATCACCCGAACGTGAAAGCCCAGTACGATTTGTATCACATGGCGATGATGGGCGAGAACCTGTGGCATGACTTATCCACACGTACCGATCAGATCGGCCACATTCAGTTTGCAGACATGCCGGGGCGAGGGGAACCAGGTACTGGCGGTTTAGCGTTTAAACCTTTGTTTCAAATCATCGAAGACAGTACTTACCAAGGCTATGTCGCGGCCGAGTACAAACCCACTCAGCAGACCGAGAAAACCCTGAATTGGATGGGGCCGAGGGTTATGCCCTCCTAGCCGTTAATAAGGCTTTTCTGATTGAGATTGATTCTCCGAAAAGAGAATCAATCTTTCCTTTCTAAGATAAATGTCTTGTTTGAAATAAGATTCTTTTGCTGACCAAACCAGGGGGTGCCAGCTCGATGGCAATCCTTGTTATTTTTTGCTGGTCAGATCACATTCTGACGTTATGCCAATCTGGTTCCTAATGGTAAAGTGCACACCAACGGATTATGTAAATATTTACCAAAGGATCAGGTATGTCAGATACAATTCAGCTTTGCCTTAGTGCGTCTACGACTTCTCAAACACCGTGTTTTCCAGGCGATCAACCGTCTGTGGATAACTTTAAACAAGACAATCCTCACATCAAAGGACCGGTGATTCATAAAGGTACACCTTATATCATTCGTCCTAATGCAGGTCGCAGTGAAAAATCCTGGGAACAGCTAAAACCCGAATTGGCCCAGGTTTTCTTGCAATTTCAAAGACTGCCAGTCCCGGCGCGTCGAAACATTGCTGAGATG
>JBFHTA010000140.1:0-10432 GCA_041590855.1 Pseudomonadales bacterium | reverse complement strand
TTAATGCAGTACATACACCAAAGGAAACAGAATAATCCACAGCAGATCAATCATGTGCCAGTACGATGCTCCGCTTTCTATTACCGCAACCTCTTCCCCCCGATAAGCACCTTTTCGAACCTTAAACGACAAAATTGCCAACACCACCATGCCCAACAAAACATGAGCAAAATGAAAGAAGGTCAGAAAGAAATAAAACATATAGAAAGTATTGGTGTGCAGGCTATAACCGGCGTTCAGGGTTTCTGCGTATTCCCACAGTTTCACCACGACATAAACAGCACCACACAGCAGCGCCCAATTTAACCAGCGGGAACAGCCCTTCTCATTGCCTTGATGAACATCCATCACTGCACGAACCACAAAATAACTGCTGGTGATCAAAGCCAAGGTATTAATTACCCCAGCTGTGCGGTTCAGATGCTGAAACCCCTCCCCAAACATTTCCAGGTTATTAAGACGTACAAAGGCATAAGCCACAAAGAAAATGGCAAATACCGCCAGCTCGGCCAAGATGAAAAACCAAATGGCCAAATCACCCGGTAAGGGCTTGGGTAAAGATTTAACAGCGGAATGAGTCATAAACCGGCCCGATCAAGGTTGGAGCCTACAGAATACAAAGGAAGGGCCGCAGGGCTTATGACAGAGGTCAATACCCTAGTGTTTTAATCAACTAATAACAATTCAATCGTATTTAACCCGCCTCTATACAAGTCCATCCAACGTACATGTTCCCTTTGATAGCAAACCACAGGGCACCCGTTGGTAATAACGGGTAATACCCTTTTTCAGATTCATCCGCCAACCTTTGTAGGTTTCAGCATGAATATTCGATGTGTGTCTCATTGAAAAACTAAGGAACAGAATGACCGTGCTGATGGATGAACCATTTAAAAAGGATGAGGAACTATGAAATATCTGGAATCGTATGCCAAATTGTTTGTAGCCGCTTTGCTCACATCATTTTTATTGGGATGCAATGGACAACAAACCCAATCAAATCAAACAACAACCACCGCCACTGCTAACTATTCTCCAAAAGAGACCGTTTGTTTACCGGACCCCAGCTGGCTTACCCCCCCTCAAACACTGCCAGTTGAAATTGCTCCAGAAGAAACCTTCTGCGATTTCTACAAATTCTCATTGCAGTCGTTTATCTATTTCCTGAGTAAAGAACCCAACAGCTCAAAATGGAACTTTGAAAACACCGAAAAATTCCCTGTCTATAACTACGCCAATACCGGAGCCTCCTGTACCGAACAACTGCCTACTTTATCCGTCAGCATCAATCAGGCGGCAGGCAATGCGGTCATCTATGATCAGGATAAAAACGTGGTGTTCTATTCTGTGCACTTTACTCGTGGCTTGTGCAGTGCACCTCAAAAAGGCAACCTACCGGTTGGTACTATTGAACTTAAGATGGCATGGCGGATTATTTCTGAGCAGGAAAAGCAGCGCTATGTGAGCATCACCCAAGACCTGGCGGTGAGCAGTGCAGACGGACATCTACGACAATTAAAAGACGTAACTCTCGGTCTGGCAGGGATTCATATCATTCAATCCACCAAAAACCACCCCGAAATGATGTGGGGAAGTTATGAGCACGTGGATAACAATCCGGACTGCGAACCTAAGGCTTATAAAAGCAACTACGCATTCACCAGTAAAGCTTGTTACAAAAGCCTGGCCCAGGTGCACTATACAGACCCCGCGTGCAATTTTAATGTGGCTCCAGAAATTAATGAGCTAACTGGCGGGCCCACTGAAATCTGTCGGGTCTTCCCTGATGGCTCAGACCCTGAGAACAGCTTCTACTATAAAAACTCGCAAGGCGAGGTCTATAAACCCAACAAGTTCGATCAGAATGTTCATGCTATCAATCAGTTGAATGAAGCTATTGCATCCAGCGGTTATTTTAATCAACAACCCGTTCTGAAAAACTATCGCCTTGCAGGCGGGCTATGGCTAAGTGATGTCAGCCAACCATCAACAGAGCTCGATAATCAGCGAGGCTCTCTGGAACTGACAAATACAATGATGGAAACCACCGTTCAAGGCGGAGATGTTTCCAAGAGTGGCGATTTACTTAACTGTTTTAACTGCCACGGCTACACACCAGACAAAACCGCCGAAACCCGTCTGAGCCACATTTTTCATAACATCCAAAAACCCAAAGGCACTGCACACTCCTTTGTGGGGCATAAATAAGAAGCTCAGTACGTGATGAGTGATACCCCAATCGCCCTGAATAATCAGGGCGTTTGGTTAATTTATAAGTGCAGTAAGGTTTGCCCTCGCCCATAATATCAGGCTGGGAACATCATAAATTAATCGCCACGGCCTTATCTAAACTGGTTCAAATTTTTTGTTGTGCCAAAATTCAGATAATAAATGCACCACTCAAAAGAGAGACACCACTATTCATCAACGTCTAAAACTACTCAGTACCCTTTCGATCCTCGCTCTTTTCATGTCGATGGTTCTTGCTTCAATTGACTGGTACTTTTTTTCTGAAGCCTATCGGCATGTAATCAAACCACTAGGAATCATCGGGTTGCTAGGCTTTTTTTCAACGGCCATCTTAACGCTCATATTCAGAAATAGGCTTTAGCTCGCTTAGGCGTTAAACCTTAGACTCTACTTACAAGGAAGAAGTAATGATCGACTCAAATCATCCCCTTGTAGGTCACAGGAAATCCACTGATGACTTCGACAACGTGGTTTTGACCATAACATCAAAACAGAACGGCTTTGCCGTCTCCGTCATAGACCATGCCGATGGCGAGCAAGCCGAAGTATTTGGCGCTAACTATAACGGCGATACCCTGTCGTTTGCAGCATACTGGGCCTCCAACGGCTGGCTAATAAAATATAGATTTTTACTTCAATCCGAAGGCACGGTTAATGTAACCTATGCATTCAGTGGCCAAGAAATATGGCAGAAACAAACAACCTAACCATCAACGCTGCCAAGTCCATGCTCGCCGCAATTTCAAAAAAAACGACGGCTATTCATCTAGGTCTCTTAATGACACGCAAAACCCAAAGAAAAGTACATATAGATGGTGAAGAATACGTTTGGGTAGCAAACTGTGATGATCTCTTTCTATACCCATTTAAAGATATGAGTATCAGGGTATTCCGAGGTAAAGAAACAAAATCTATTTTATACATAGATGCCAATGTTTGGCATTATGAGTTAACTCCAAGACACATTAAAGACGCCATTAGATACGCACTTTTAGCCGGCTGGCAGCCATCAGAAGCTGATACAAGTATCAGTTTATCTAAAAATGAAAATGGCTATTTTGTAATGTCTAGCAATAGTGATTAGACATACATACCGAAACCCTATATGTAAGAACAATGCTCACCGCCCAATACCTCCTTCAAGGAAAATACAGATTAACTACCCTCCCCCATGAAATGAAAATGTCTCACTGGGTACATCCCCCTGTACTGGTACACACCGAAACCAACGAACACATACTCAACCTAGCAGGCAACCGCTGGGATCTACGCTCCGCCAAGGAATCGCAAGACACCATCATCCTACAACTGGCACGCTACCCCGATGGCAGCAAAGACTACGAAATAAAGATTACCCCAAGGACAAAAACAGCCATCATCAATGGCACCCCTCACCCATTAACAAAACTAGCAGAGGTGCTCGATGCCATCGCATAGCACCCTAGTGCACATATCGGTTGATAAATTCGCTCTGTCCTCATAGCGTATTGAAATTAACTAGGTTTCATCATTGAATACCACACAATACAAAAAGGACACACGACACCCCGTCGTAGAAAGCAGCATGACATGAAAGGAAATCATGAAGAAATTAATTAGCGCAACCCTCATCATTTTAGGTTTAAGTAGTCTAGTCGTAGCAGAAGAAAAACAATTTCCACCTGTACCAAGTTGGAAGCCAGACTTTGCGTCATCCAATGAAAGTCAGCTGGAACGAATGGTTTACTACACCAATCAACAAAAAGATCTCGCACAGTTTTCAAACGGCACCATAGTGATCCTTGAAGATAATCTAACGGATGAAAAGGCAAAGCATTACGCAAAATTGGTTCTCTCTAAGATATATAACTACCACCCAGACATGAACCCCGTGCCAATGAAAGATGGCAACATCCTAGTCCAATACAACCACCCCGCATACAACGTTGTCCTTACGGACTTTACCAAACAACACATGGACACAATCAAATCGAAACATCTTGATGCCTTAGCAACCGATGAAGTTTTAATCACTGGGTTAGGCCGCAATCAATTCGATGAATTTGGAATGCTCGCGTTATACGGCAGAACATTCATGTTCATGGATGCTCAAAACCCGGAAGTTACTCATCTATATCGTAAAACATCATCGAACTAACAGTTAAAAATTAGAGATCTAAGACATGGTAAGTCACTTTTCCACCATAGGTATGCCGATTGATTCAGAAGAAGACATGCACAAGCTTGCAGAACAAGCATCAGAAGACGCAACGGAAATTCCCTGCAAGCATGGCCGCTACCTGAAATGGTCATCTCCTGAAGGCGCCGAATTATGGCTGCAAGTTAACACCGACAACAACTTGATAGGAATGACACCCTCATTTAGCGGTAAATCCAAATTCCTAACCTCCATCACAGCCCTGGTTAACTTAGAAAACGATACCGAGTTCGAAGGATGCATACACGGTTGGGCCAACCCCAGCAATGAAGACCCAGAAAGTGGAGACTACCCATTTCTTTTTGAACTCATAAACAAAGGCGAATACGACGAATTTGAGTACCCCTTTACAAGTGAAGTCTCACTCTCAGCCTTTGCACACGAAATAACAATCTACAGCTCTGAATCTGAATTCGATTCCCTCAATACGGAAGAACCAAGATTTGCAGCAGAATCCTTCATCCCCTCGGGGCTATTCGTAGAAGACGACGGAGAACCCGCGCCCTATGCCATATTTACCGGAAGAGTCATCGAATCATCCGTCCAGACCAATCCCCTAACACACCAAACATACCATTGGGCACTCGTAAAAACCCTGGGTGGTGAAATCGACGTACTCATAGACAACACCTTAGTCAACAAACCGATCGTTGAAGGTGGTATCCTCTCAGGGTCATTCTGGATGAACGGAAAAATCCTAACGCCCAAACCGGCGAAAAAGAAGAACATATTCAACGTCATTTTTGGCGGTAAATCGAAGAGATAAACCCAGGAGAGGTATACCTCACATCCCCTGTTTCAAGGCATAACACAATACAAAAAAAGTCATACAACACACCCTCGTAGAGTTAACCATTAAATGACAGGAAGTTAGAAGTCATGTTATTCAAACTTGGCAATTTAGATAATCAAGTAGAAGTTTACTGGGACAACCTCTACCAAATCGAAACTTACCCCGGTTTTTCCCGCCTGCTTATTGGATGCAAGTCCAAAGAAATCCCCCTAATTCTTCAATTCTGTAAGGCAATGGAAGGGCCGTTTGCTGTTTTACACGTACTACTGATGTCCCGGTTGGGCAAAGAATCAGGCCGCTACCAAAGCCCATACCCGATGTCCTATGAAGAACTGGAACTCTTCTTATATGAACACCAAGAATATTTTGAACAAGACGGAAGACACCACCTTTGGGTCGCATCCGTCTCAGGAGAAGGTCAATTTATTTTTGACAACCACAACTATATCTACGCCTATGGAAATACCGAATCCTATATCGCCACCCTAGCAAACTCAGGCTTTACTGAAGGTGAAATTAGGATTCCTGCACCACACTGTCATAACTACCACCCAGAGTACGATAGTAAAGAAGAAGCCGTGCATAAAGCCTTCGAATGGCTGTATTCACCATTACAAGAAGGCGATGACCGATAGCCTTTAAACAAAGGCATCGACTCCCCAGGCGTGATAAGTATTGGTACCCCAATGTTTGGATTTAATAAGAAAGAAACACCCACTGAACTTAAATTTGAAGAACAAATCAATGGCATAGAAGTGGATCTATTGTTTGGTGATCTTCCTTCCTACATAGATAAGCTAAAACCTTCCCTCGGCTCTCTTAGCAGAGAAGAGAAATTTGCTCTAAACGACAAAGGCTTTCATACAGCCAAGCTCAACAAAGCAGAAGTACACAAAGTATTATCGCTTTGGTTTGCTCTGGAAAAGGGCAAGCCCATGAGGTGTTTCTCACCAGGCTATAGAATAAAATTTCTGTCAGACCAACAGATCGTTAAAACCGCCTCTATATGCTGGCAATGTAACCATATAAAACTAGTCGATGCATCAGGCACAGAGAACTGGTTCTCCTTTAACGGCGCCACCCAAACAGCACAAGATTTACTGGCTAAGTGCCGTAATGCCATTGAAAGCGAATTATAACTAAGCGATAAAAAACGCCCCTTAAGGGCTGGATTTCCAAATGCATGGCCTCGATACTCGAGGCCTTTGCTGACTACATTAGGCAAATAAAATGTGCAACTGCGCTGAATTAAATACAGTGTTTCTTGATCTCGATTCGAACTGGGTTCAACAAGCAATCCCCTACCAAGGGAAAAGCCTGTTTAGCCAATATTTCTTAGAATGGGATTCAGATCAAGTTGCACCAGAGCTAGACTACTCAAAACACAATTACCAATGTCTTGAATGTGACCAATACTGGTACTTTGAATGCTCTCCAGAGCAATCCACTTGGCCACTCTTTGGCATCAAACGATCAGACAAAGATCAAAAGCTATCGGAAGAAGACATCAAAGCAAACCAGGAGTTTGTGACCATACTGGCCCATAACGGCTTCGAACCAACACTATGCAGAGCCAAAGGCTGTCACAACTTTAAATTAAAGGGTAAAGAGCTTTGCCACAAGCACATAACACTCCCCTGAAGAATCGCCTAACTCACCATCAGCAACGCACCCACCGGGCGTAACACCTCCCCAACCAATGACAGCTCAGACCACCCAGAAAATAAAACGACCATCATGATGCCCACTGACCATAACCCGTGAAGATGACTTACAGAACGGTTAGAGAGTTTGTCACTAAATTTCAGTTTCAACGATAGCTTGATTGGCAATCGCAATCTTATTATCAATCACAGAGTAAATATCAACATCTTGATCTGGCACGTCGATGCTTACTAATAAACTAAACCTCACTTTATGTTTCCAGCGTTCATCCGCTGTTTTGTACTTCCACCACCCACCAACAGGAAAGACAGCAATCGTATACATATCAGCCAAATCTTGAGCACTACCAGACCAACTGTCCGAATGAATAGAACCACGTGTTCTTAACTGTTCGCCTAAAAACCACCCATCGTTATCCCCTTCAGGCCCGTCATATTCGTCCATACTAGCAAGCGCATTAATGTATGCTTTGAAGTTCTTAAGGGATTGACCCGGTCTGATGGTTTCAAACCTTAATCCATGTGATTGATAACTATACCGTGTTCGATAGCCCCTTCTACCAGGGTTTGGCTCAACAAAATACGACAAAGTAACTCTCATCTTTACCTCTAGTTCTGGAGGTAAAGATTGAAGTTCAACTAATGGCCAAGGAAGCTGATAAAGCTTCATCTGATTGAGCGTAGGGTCACTTGAGGCACTTTTATCCAAAGACTTGATAAAAGGCTGTAGCTCACCTTCAGCAATCAATGTCAAAGCATGGTTAGCGCTATATCGGGCTTTATCTATATTGGGAACCCCATACCCAACGGTACGAAGCAATGTTTCTTTTGCTACTTTCGGGCTATGTCGACCACTCAATAAACCAAATCGTTCCATCATCCGAGGTGTCCATTCGGCCGAATGAACAATCAACCCCCGAATCGTTTCAGGCCATAGCTCAGGATATTCAGCAGTTAATTGAGCCGCGCCTCTAGACACTAACGCACATGCCGCACTCGTATCACTCCCACTCTCAAACGTTTGCCCAACCGTTTTTCCTGAGGTCGTAAGTAGTGAAACAACATCCTCATTACTGACTTCTGTCCGATCTGGCGATAAAAGCCTATTCCCACCTTCAGCGACGACGTCTGGCTTTAATGGAGCTTGTTTCTTCCAAGACCAATTAACGGAAGAACGACTCGATGGCGCAACATCCCCCGCACACGCAAACGGAGACCAACCAAAGAAATCAGGGTCATCATTCGTCGTTAGTTCAGTGTAGCCACCAACAGTTATTGCATTCCAAGATTGTGCAGGGTCTTCAATTTGAGCCAAATTTACCTGGTCCCAGTAATCGAGATCCGGTCGAATATTCAAGTTGTTACCGGCTGAGATAACAAACAATCTGGGCTTTCCATCCAACATGCCCGAACAAAACAGATCAATTTCAGCAGACCACGAAGAGGGCTTCCCGCTTTCCATTTCATGATCAGACGTAACAGCAAGACTATATACTCGATTAAAATCCGGCCTATCAATTTCAAGCTTATACGCAGTTCCTACCGTGATTGATCCATAAAGCACAGGGTCATTCCCACCGGTCGGCGGTAGAATTCGGGCCGACTCAATAACATGCGATAAAGTGATGGGTTGCTCGTCTAAAACAACATCCATCAAATTACCAAACGCCGCTAGACCAGCCTGCAAAGAACCGTGATCATTGAATGGAGCTAAAGGAACATACTCATCATACTTAGGCCAATCCGGCTCCCATGTTACCGAGTACTCTTCATTGCATACGGTGTGTAAAAGCCGATGGTTATAATTCACCCCGGTATCCAAGATAGACACACAGGTTCTGATGTTATTCGTGTATTGAACCCTATCCGCAATGCTTGTCAGCCATTCCTGTTGTTCCTTTGGTGATGAATCAATAATAGGAACAGGAGTATCCTTTGCTTTCCGAAGCTCTTCTAGATTAGAGATTAACTCAGGGGCTTTTTCCAACTCATCCACAGATGCGTTAATAAGAACCACCATCGAGTTAAAAAAAGAAAGAGACGTATTACTTAAGCGCCCATGGACTCTATCAGCCAGCTCTTGCGCAACAACATTAACATCAGATTCAGGCGCTCTCTTTAACCAGAGCTCCCACCACACAGGGTCTGTTCGGTTTGCAGGAAATAGCCCTATAGGGTCTGTCCAGAATGACTCAAGACGTGCTAATTTTATGTCTTCGATGCTATCAATAAGCGTATGGTTTCTAGGGTGGGATACCCCGTCTTTGTCAGGCTTCCCGTCTTTGTCAGGGTCGAGATACTGCTCAAGTTTTTTATAAAACGACCCGCGTCGCTCTTCGGGGATAAAAACCAGGGCAACTTCTCGACCATCCCTGATCTGGCAGGAACAAAGCTTGAAATCTCTATTATCCAAACTGTCTAATGGTAATTTGCGTCCAATACCACCCACAATTTCAACATAAATCCCAATATCTTGAGTAATCGGCGCTTCTCGCTGCGGTGCTTTAGCATCATACGCATCCAATACGGCTTGGTACTGCAAACTAAGCTTGCCACCGCGCTGATGTCGATCCTGGCCTGGCACGCCAGAACTTCTACCTGTTCTTCTGGACTTAAAAGGTTCTTCCACTGAAAAACGAGCCACATTTAAATGCCGCTTTTGCTCTACCATAACACTCCCTGTTAATGTGTAGTTTTAGTTATTATTACTTGAATGCCTTCTTGAAAACGCCTTCAACAACATATCGCAGGTCACTTTTGCATCAAAATTCAACACAGCTTCTTTCGCTGCATCTTCACAAGAACGAGTAATCTCAGCTGAACTCAGTCCATTTGCAGCGTCCGTAATCTGCGTCCAATCAAAATCGTCGGTATCAAAAAGGGATAAACGATTTTGAATGAGAAGGCATATTTGTTCAGATTTAGGCTTTTCAAACTTAATGATGTCATCAAATCTACGGTACAGAGCCTGATCAAGTAATTCAGGGTGATTGGTTGCCGCAACGATGACACTTTCCGAAGTATCCTGCTCTACAAACAACAAGAAAGAATTTAACACTCGGCGAATCTCGCCAACATCATTAGACGCACCACGCTGAGCCCCAATGGCATCAAACTCATCAAATAAGTAGACCGCTCTTGTTTGCCGTATATGATCGAAAATCAATCGCAGTTTCGCAGCAGTCTCCCCCATAAAGCGGGTAATCAAACTATCAAGAACAATGGTATATAGCGGTAACTTCAATTCCGTCGCCAGCATAGATGCCGACATCGTCTTCCCGGTCCCAGGAGAACCTGTAAATAAAAGTTTCCTTCTTGGCTGTAGCCCAAACTGCCTCAACTTATCTTTCTGACGCTGTTCAAGAACCACTCTCTCCATGCGATCACGAATATCGTCAGACAGAACAAGCTCATTAATCCGAACACTGTGTGGGGTTAACTCTAATAAACCTTTCAGTTCGCTATTATTCTGTTGTGAAAGAGGAACAGGTTGGGATGAGGCAAGGTTCAAACTTTTAGACGCCTGAG
>JBFHTA010000139.1:0-10480 GCA_041590855.1 Pseudomonadales bacterium | reverse complement strand
TCCGCGATAGCATTCAACTCAGACTCACGAGGCGATGCCTCAAAACGAATAATGGAATTGTCGATGTAACGTGCACAGATATCCACAATACGAGCCGCCCGGTCTTTTTCCAAAAATTGGAAACCACCACGAACCGACGCCAAAGTAGCCACCACATTGGTCAAGTGCATTTTATCCCAGTCGGATTCAACAAAGTCGTTTAAAGCACGCTTGGTAATGGAAAGGCCGGAATCCGCCTCTTTCAGCACATTGATCTGAGCCTGATCCAGCTCATGGGTCAAAATATTATGCGATCCCACCGTATTTTCGGCCTGATTCACAAGGGTGCCTTCCAGATTGCGAACGGAGTCCTCTACCGCTAACAAGGAGTCCGCCGTACTCATTAATACATCCTGATCAATCTTCTTGCCTTCCGCTAACCAGGATTCAAAACGCTCGACCTGAATGTGTACTTGCTTGGCTTCCTGATCCAGATTCAACAACACCAAAGTACTCAGGATTTTACGTAAAGCAGCAATGATATCTTTCAGATCTTCCGGTTCCTGTGCCAGAACCCGGGATGACAGATCGATTTGATCTTTCAGATGATTTAACTCATCACACAATGCAGAAGATACCGAAGCCAGTACCGAACTGCCCGGCCCCATCAACAAAGCAATCTGGTGTTGACGGTCCACTTCACTGTCCGCAAATTCATGTAATGAATAAGTAGTTAATACTTCCTGGCAGCGAGGGGATTGACCTTTCACCAAAGCATTAATGTAAAGCAGGTCTTTCACCAGACCAATCGGCGGCTCAACATCCAGGCATTGATTCGGGCTGACACTTAATTTGCGAATGTAACGTTCAATTTGCATGAACAAACGTTTACGACCATCAGCCACTTCTGTCGGAGCCAACTCGCCCAAACCTTCTAGCGCTGCAGCCATTAACCACCACAGTTTACTGACCGGCTTATCACCACACAGCTTTTCCAAACCATCCATACTGCGAACCATTAGCCGCATACACAATGGAATGTGCTCGCCTTTCATGATGCCTAACAAGCCCACCATGTACATATGACGGTAACGCTTACTGATTTCTGCAATCTGGGTTTCATCCGAAGTGCTCAAGCCTTTGGCCGGACGATCCTGTTTCAGATTCACCATGAAATAGTGGCTATCTGGTATCAGCGCCAATTTACGCTGCTGGCGTAATTCATTCACCACAGGGATAAGTAATTCGGGTAGGTCTTGCTGACGGGTATTTATGAATTCTAAATAACGAGATAAGGAAAAGATGCCTTTACCCATAACGGTTAATACGGAATCTTTTTCATCTCCCGCACCGACAGGGACTTCATTTGCCACTTCCAGTATTTCTTCACAAAGTATTTTCGCGCCTTCCAGTTCAATAATATCAAATACACCTTTTAAAGCGGAAAACTGGTCAATACACAACTGCATGTCGGCTGCACTTTCTCTATTCTCCAGAAAACGCTCTAACGCTGCTTCAGCTTGCCCTAACGATTCGATGACCTCTTCTCTCACGATATTGAAAGATGTGGCCTGATTAACTGAAGCGGTTCCGGTTGACAACATTCTGAAATCCTTTGCCTGGAAATAATAAAAAATAATCGGGTAATTATGCACAGGATCAAAGCACTTTAAAGGGAATATGCCCTACCCCGTAAAAAAACAATGTTTTTTATTCTCTAAAACTATACATAGTTCCGCTTCGGAACTAGAATTTCGCCATTCTCACGGTTATGGAGTTGAGTATCACCATGTCCTACTCATTATCAGGTGCATTTGCAAAAAACTTTTTGGGCCACTCTCCATTGTGGTACAAAAAAGCAATCATCGCCTTTTTAATTATCAACCCTCTAATTTTATTCACCTTGGGGCCCTTCATTGCAGGCTGGGCTTTGATTGCGGAATTTATTTTTACGTTAGCAATGGCATTACGCTGCTACCCACTTCAACCGGGCGGTTTATTGGCTCTGGAAGCAGTCGCACTTGGCATGACATCAGCTGAAAACGTCTACCACGAAGCCGTGGTGAACTTTCCGGTAATCCTGCTATTGATGTTTATGGTAGCAGGCATCTACTTTATGAAAGACCTGCTGCTGTTCGTGTTCACCAAAATTTTGGTCAACGTAAAATCCAAGCTGGCATTATCTCTGCTGTTTTCCATCTCATCAGCCCTGCTTTCAGCATTTTTGGACGCACTGACAGTGACCGCCGTACTCATCAGCGTGGGCGTAGGTTTCTACAGTGTGTATCACAAAGTGATTTCTCGTGGCGGCTATGAAGAATACGACGACCATGACCACACAGACGATTCCACTATTGAGCAACACCAACGTGATGACCTTGAAAGTTTCCGTGCTTTCTTAAGAAGTCTGATCATGCACGGCGCAGTGGGTACGGCACTAGGTGGCGTTTGTACTCTGGTTGGCGAACCGCAAAACCTGTTAATCGCCAAATACGTTGGCTGGGATGACTTCGTTCACTTCTTCCTGATGATGGCACCAGTCACCATGCCGGTATTGGTTGCCGGTCTGCTAACCGTTATCGTTCTGGAAAAAACCAAGTGGTTTGGTTACGGCAGTGAACTACCAGACAGCGTTCGTCATATTCTGGAAGACTTTGCAGCCAAGGAAGCCGCCAGTCGAAATCAGAAGCATAAAGCTCAACTGATTATTCAAGCCATTGGTGCAGCAGTTCTTGTTTTTGGTTTAGCTTTCCATATTGCGGAAGTGGGCTTGATCGGCTTGATGGTTATCGTGCTATTGACAGCGTTTAACGGCTATACCGAAGAACACCAAATTGGTCATGCGTTTGAAGAAGCCCTGCCTTTTACCGCTCTCCTGGTTGTGTTCTTTGCTGTCGTTGCAGTAATTCACGAACAGCATTTGTTCAGCCCTGTGACCAATTGGGTGTTGAGTCTGGACACCAGCAGCCAACCAGGCATGTTCTTCCTTGCAAACGGCATCTTATCAATGATCAGTGACAACGTGTTTGTTGCAACCGTTTATATTTCTGAAGTAGCTCAGGTCTTCCAGAAAGAGGAAATTTCCCGCGAGCATTTTGAAACATTGGCCATCGCAATTAACACAGGAACTAACTTGCCGAGCGTTGCCACACCAAACGGCCAGGCGGCATTCTTGTTCTTGTTAACCTCGGCCCTGGCACCGTTAATTCGCTTGTCTTATGGCCGCATGGTCATCATGGCGTTACCGTACACCATTGTCTTAACTGCGATCGGCTACATCGCAGTATCTACACTCTAAGACAACGTCCAAAGTAACTGCAATTTATTTCAGAAGAGCATCATAGGGATAAATTGCAGACATTAAAAAAGCGGGTCTTCCAGTATCTCTGGGCAGCCCGCTTTTTATTATGCGTTTTCAGTGGCTCTGTAAAGTCACCACTGGTACAAAACTGATATCACTTGCGCCACAGAGCACCATCGCTTTTCTTGTCCACTAAATCCAAACAATACTCATGCGCTTTCAATTCCTCTTCCGAGGCCATTAATACTGGTAAGTCCATCGCATTTTCAATGCGCTTGAATCCCCGAGCTCCGCCCGTACCTTGAGCGTCATCCCCACCGTCAGCATCCAACACCAGCGAGGTCTGACCGCCCGTCATTGCCAGATACACATCCGCAAGAATCTCGGAGTCCAACAATGCGCCGTGAAGTTCACGTGCCGAATTGTCTACATCCAAACGCTTACATAAGGCATCAAGAGTAGCACGCTGACCAGGATACTTATGTCGGGCCATGGCCAGAGTATCCAGCACACTACAGTACTGGGTGATATCGAACGGTTTACCCGTAAGTAACAGGTACTCGTGTTCAATAAAGCCCACGTCGAACGCTGCGTTATGAATGACCAGTTCCGCACCCTTGATGTATTCCAGAAACTCGTCGGCTACATCCTTGAACAGCGGTTTATCTGCAAGAAATTCATTGGTAATACCGTGAACCCGAATCGCATCTTCAGGTACTTCACGCTGTGGGTTAATGTAGACATGATAGTGATTACCGGTAAGCTTTCGATCAATCAGCTCAACACAACCAATTTCAATAATACGATCCCCGGACTTCGCATTAAGACCGGTAGTTTCCGTATCCAAAACAATTTGACGGTTCGCCATGTACTTACTCAACTCTCATATCAGGTGTATTGTCTATGTAGTGTATCTTCTTGCCAGAACGTCATAAACGGGATGACAGTGATTACATCACGACATCATCTCATCAATGCCCTGATTGGCCAACTGATCTGCAATTTCGTTCTCTTTATGACCACTGTGCCCTTTTACCCAGCACCACTCAATCTGGTGCTGCGCAACCAACTCATCCAGCCTTTGCCATAAATCCGCATTTTTAACCGGTTGGCGTGCAGCGGTTTTCCAACCATTCTTTTTCCAGCCATGAATCCACTGGGTAATGCCCTTTCGGACGTATTGGGAGTCGGTGGTTAAACGCACCTGACAAGAACGGTTCAACGCAGCCAGCCCATTAATTGCCGCTAACAACTCCATTCGGTTATTGGTGGTATTTTCCTCGCCACCGCACATGCGCTTTTCATAGTGGGCGTAACGCAACAATACCCCCCAGCCTCCCGGGCCGGGGTTACCGCGACAGGCACCGTCTGTAAATACTTCAGTAATGGTCATAATTCAGTGTTTAACGAATAGGGATACTATAAGGGATTAGTCCGTGTTGCGCAGACGCTGGCGTTTAGCTGAATCCACCCCGGCAGGATTCACCGTAAAGCTTCGGCCCGCAATTGGCAAATTGGTAAATTGTCGTCGACGCCAGTCTTTCTGAATGGGTGTTAAGCAAGGCGTTTCCGGCTTACACAACAGCATGTAACTGGCTCCGGGCCAAAAACCCGAACGAAGTTTTTTTGCTGAACTGTCTCGTTTCCCAAAAAACTGCCGCTTCCCAAAAGTAAGCCATTTGGTGAGATCGAACGCACTCCAGGGCAACACCGGGCGCGTATAGTAAGCCTTAACTACCCGACAGTCGAGCATGGTTAGCCAATCAGCAATCCGCCAGGGATTAATAAACCGACATAACCAGGGGAACCGCTGACTCCAGCGACCCAACAACACTTTCCCCAGTCCCCACAATGACATGGGATTATAGCCAACCACAATCATCCGGCCTGAATCGCTGAGACAGCGGGCGGCTTCTCTCAAGGTTTGATGGGGCCACTGCGCGAAGTCCAATGTGTGATGAAGGATCACCACATCCAGGGAATCGTCCTCAAACGGCCACTGAACCGGGTCAACCTGGACACAAGTCATCTCTCCCTGGTTGCAAACGTGTGCTTTTAACCACCATTGATGCGCCGTTTTTGATGAGGCAACCAACTCCTCCGGGCACGCCAGCGAAGAAACTGCCAACGCATAACCACGTGCATTAGGAAGCACCTCGCGGAATAATTCCAACTCATATTGATGAAGGTTAAACCCCGCAGGCGAGGCAATCCAATCTAACCACGCTTCGTTCAGCGTCGGTATATCGGAGTATTTGTGGGCGTTATCTTTATCAGGTTGCATAAGCTCAATTATAATTGGATCATCAGCGAGTACCAATCGCAGACACTGATTTTAGAGTTGAACCATGCCAAACGCCACCAACGAATTCCAGTCGTTTTCCGTCACTCCGATCCATGCCTACTCAGATAACTACATTTGGTGTATCCATAATCAGGAACATGCCTGGGTTGTTGATCCGGGGGATGCCGATGTAGTTGAGCACTTTCTTAAAGCGCATCAATTAACTCTGATAGGTATTCTGGTGACGCATCACCATTGGGATCACGTGACCGGTTTAAAGGCTCTGTCTCACCCTAGAGATATTCCCATTTATGGTCCTGATCATCCTAAAATCCCCGAAATCACCCACACAGTAAACGAAGGCGATTCCGTTTCAGTGTTCGACACCTCTCTGACCGTATTGGACGTTCCGGGACACACTCTTGATCACATAGCCTATTCTGGCCAGGACAGCACAGGTAAACCGCTGTTGTTCTGTGGAGATACCTTATTCAGCGCGGGCTGCGGCAGGCTATTTGAAGGAACACCAAAACAAATGTATCTGGCACTTCAAAAGTTAACACTATTACCCGAAAACACTCAGGTATTCTGCACCCACGAATACACCGAGAGTAACTTAAAATTTGCCCAGGCGGTTGAACCTGATAACAAAGACATTCAAAACGAACTGGCCAGAGTTCAGGCGCTTGATGTATCCATTCAACCCAGTCTTCCTACCAGTTTGACTAAAGAAAAACGTATCAATCCCTTTCTTCGGAGCGGATTACCCCAAGTTCGCCAGAAACTTGCTGAAACCTTCGACATCCCGGCCGATACACTGGATGAGATTGAGTGTTTTGCTGCCGTTCGTCGCTGGAAGGATCACTTTTAGTGATGCATTCAACAAATGCATCCGGGAATGTTTCGCCCGATGCAGCGCTAAGCTATACTCAACCACTTTTGTAACGCATCTACTTCATCTATATTTTTCAACCATTTGCGCGTGAACTATGAGAATTCAGGTTAGAACACTATTATTGGGCCTTGTGGCCTCCCCTTTGTTGCTGTCCGGCTGCGCCACTCTCAACCAGGGTTTTATCGACTCTGAGAGCGTTTCCGAAACTACCGAGGAACGCCCCCAGCTTTCAGCAGGGCAAGCCTCTGACGACGCATCATCAGCGTCCTTAGCAACAGACACCACCGGAAAAGAACAAGCGAATAACCAAGAGTCTGAACAAACACCTCAGATTGAGTCCATCTATCAATACACAAGCACCGAATTTGTCGGCCCTATCTATCACGACAACTTATGGGATCGGGTCAGAAGCAATCTGAAACTAGAACGCGATCTGACTCAGCCTCGTGTTATCGCCCAACTTAACTGGTATAAAAAGCACCCAACGTATTTCAAACGCATCAGCGAACGTGCCAGTCGCTATATGTACCATGTCGTCACCGAAATTGAACGACGTGATCTACCTGCTGAACTTGCCCTACTGCCCATTGTTGAAAGCGCCTACGACCCATTTGCCTACTCACATGGCCGAGCCTCCGGCTTATGGCAGTTTATCCCAAGCACCGGACGCCACTTCAATCTCAAACAGGATTGGTGGTATGACGGTCGCCGCGATATTCTTGCCTCTACTGATGCAGCACTGAACTACCTTACGCAATTAAACAACCGCTTTGATGATTGGTTACTTGCATTGGCAGCCTATAACGCAGGCGGCGGTAACGTTTCAAAAGCCATCCGCAAAAACACCCGTCGCAATAAGCCAACTGACTTTTGGTCGTTAAAGCTGCCACGTGAAACGTCGGCCTACTCCCCTAAAATGGTGGCTTTAGCGGAGCTGCTGGCCAACCCAGAAAAATACGGTTTTGAATGGCCAAACGTCCCCAATCAGCCGTATTTCAAAGAAATCCAGATTGATGGCCAAATTGATTTGGCGCAGGCTGCCGATTTAGCAGACATCGAAATTGAAGAACTCTATAAACTGAACCCGGCATTTAACCAGTGGGCGACCCACCCGGACGGCCCGCATCGGCTGTTGGTTCCGGTCGAAAAAGCCGCTGACTTTGAAACAAACCTGGCATCGCTTGACCAAAAACACCGAGTTAACTGGGAACGCTACAAGATTCGTTCAGGCGACAGCCTGATCACCATCGCCAAGCAATTCAGAACCACACCGCAAGTGATTCGCGAAGTAAACAACATCCGTAAGAACCTGATTCGTGCAGGCGATACCATTCTGATTCCAACCAGCAGCCGCGACATGGATGAATACACCATGAGCGCCATTCAACGACTGCACAAACGCCAGAACAGAGCCCCTAAAAACGGCCGTCATAAGTCAAACTATTACGTTAAAAGTGGTGATAGTTTTTGGACGATTTCACGTAAGTTCGGCGTAGGCGTCAGAGAGTTAGCCAAGTGGAACCACATGGCACCTACCGACCCGCTCAAAGTTAATCAAAAGCTTGTGGTTTGGACCAAGAAACCTCAAGTAAAGAAAAACGGTAACAAGGTTATTCGAAAAGTCGGCTACAAGGTTCGTAAAGGGGATTCACTGGCCAGAATCGCCAGCAAATTCAGTGTCTCTGTTGGAGATATCAAACGCTGGAATCCGAAAGCCACGTCAAAATACATTCACCCTGGTCAATCCATCACCTTGTATGTTGACGTAACCAAGATCAATTAATCATCATTCAAGCAAGGATGCGATTATGACAGGGCTATCGACTTCGTTGGTAAGAATCGGTCAACTGACACTGGGGTTGATCGCGTTGGTGAGCACAAAGGTACTGCTCGCCAGCGAAACGATCGTCAAAACCCATGCCTATGCCTTGCATGGCCAGCCCAAGTATTCTGTCGATTTCGAACACTTTGAGTACGTTAATCCTGATGCACCTAAAGGCGGCGATCTTCGATTGATGGCTACCGGCACCTTCGACACACTCAATCCTTATACCTTAAAAGGAACCAGCCCTTACAACACACCGGGCACCTTTAAATACGGCGTCGGTGAGCTCAATGAAACCTTATTGACCGGTACTCAACATCCCGGGATTTCCGGAGATGAGCCCCAAACCGGATATGGTTTAATTGCCCAATGGATCGAATACCCACAATCTCTGGAGTGGGTTCGATTTCACCTGCGCCCCGAGGCCCGTTTTCATGATGGATCAGCCATTACCGCTGAAGACGTAGCTTTCAGCTTTCGTACTCTTATCAAAAAAGGGCACCCTCAATACCAAAATAAGTTAAGGGATATTGACCAAGTTCGTGTGATCAATCCAAACGTAGTGGAATTCACCTTGACTGGAGCCGACCGCAGAGCGCTACCATTACGCATTGGAGAAATGCCGGTATTTTCAAAAGCCTTCTGGCAGAGCAGAGATTTCGAAGGCTCTTTGTCAGAGCCGCCTTTACTGAGTGGCCCCTACAAAATCAAACGCTTCGACTGGGGTAAATTCATCGAGTTTGAACGAGTTGAAAACTATTGGGGTAAAGATCTGGCCATCAATCGCGGCCGCTTCAACTTTAATACGATCCGACTCGATTTTTATCGGGACTTAACCGTAGCCTTTGAAGCATTTAAAGCCCAGAATTTTGATGTTTATATTGAGTACATTTCAAAGAACTGGGCCACAGGATTTGATTTCCCGGCTCTGAAAACAGGAGAAATCATCAAGGCGGAAATCCCCCATCAAACACTCTCGGGCAGCCAGGGCTTTTTCATGAACACACGCCGCCCATTATTTAAAGACATCCGGGTACGCCAAGCGATGGGGATGCTGTTTGACTTCGAATGGACCAATAAAAGTTTATTCTACGGTGCTTATGACCGATCAATCAGTTATTTTGCTGGTACAGAGCTAGCTCAGTCCGGCTTACCGGAAGGTCTGGAATTGACCTTGCTGGAAAAAGTAAAACAACACTTACCTGATGCACTGTTCACCACCCCGTTCACATTACCGAAAACCAATGGGTCGGGCCAAATTCGACGAGAGATTCGTCAAGCGCTTAAACTGCTCCAACAAGCAGGCTGGCAATCACAAAACGGCATTTTGGTTCATCAAGACACAAAACAACGTTTCGAGTTTGAAATTCTGGTACGACAACCCAGCATGACTCGAGTGCTGAACCCTTACGTAAAGAATCTGTCCAAAGTGGGTATTAAGGCCAATGTTCGGGTAATAGACCCCAGCCAGTACAAACAGCGAATGGATGAGTTCGACTTCGACATGACCACCTACGTGTTGGGCCAGACTCTAACACCCGGCCATGAACAACGCTTGTACTTTCATTCATCAAACGCACAAGTACCAGGCAGTTTAAATTTATCGGGCGTTAATCATCCAGCAGTAGATTACCTGGTAGAGCAACTGATCGAAGCCAATACCCGGGAAGAGTTAGTTGCAGCCAGCAAAGCACTTGATCGAGTGCTACTATGGCAGCATTATATGATTCCGAATTGGCATATATCTCACCACAGAGTAGCCTATCGTGCATTTTTGCAACGACCGGCTAACCAAGCAAAATACAGCTTGGCATTTGATACCTGGTGGATCGATAAGAACAAATAAAAAAGGATACTCATGACATCCCTTGCCGACACAATGAACAAAATGCATCACCCACACTCCAATCTTAATCGTGTTCAAACGCCTCTTTCCAGGCACTCACACCCATTTGTAACCTGGGTCGCATTGTGTTTCGTCGCACTATTCGTAAGCAATGTTTCTATTGCAGCGACGTCAGCAGAGCAAACCGTATATCGTTCGCACGGGATTGCCATGCACGGTGATCTTAAGTATCCGCAAGACTTTAAGCACTTCGACTATGCAAACCCTAATGCACCTAAGGGGAGTGAAATTCGGTTGGCCTCTACAGGTGGCTTCGACAGCTTGAATCCGTTTGTGATCAAAGGAAATTC
>JBFHTA010000138.1:0-10575 GCA_041590855.1 Pseudomonadales bacterium | reverse complement strand
TATTCGCCCCACTTGCGATAAAACTTGTAATGCCCTTTCGACGTGATAATTCGATAGCAGTATCCAAACCACCCGGCGCGTTTCATCGAGCACACTACGCTGTTGCTATCATCCAAAATACTCGCGGAATAAGAAAACAAACGGCTCTTGAATAACCAATGCTGACAAGGAATAAGCGTTGAATTCTCTGAATGCGTTCGGGACGTCCCTGAGGAAGCATCAGAGCTGAATACTTCAATGGATACAGTATTAATTAGATTGCAGGTGAGTTGGTAGCTCGCCATTGTGACCGTTTCTCCCTGGTTCACAGATGTTAGTGCGATAGGTGCAGTTCTCCACGCTATACCGTTCCATAACACTTTAAAAGCATTTTAAAGTAAGGCTATGAAGTAACACTCACTCCACCTCCGACTTCCCCTCACCCCAGCAGTCCATAATTTCACGAACCTTGGGTAGGATGCCTTTAAATAACGGGATCAGTTCCGGGTCGAAATGGGAACCGGCAGCTTCCACCAGATACCCCAGCGCATCTTCGACCGTCCAGGGCTTTTTATAAGGGCGTTCTGTAGTCAGTGCATCAAATACATCGGCCACCGCCACAATGCGCCCTACCAGCGGAATGTCTTCACCCGCCAGTTTATGAGGGTAGCCGGAGCCGTCCCATTTCTCATGATGGGTTAACGCGATTTCCTTGGCCATGGATAATAAAGGTGAACCATGATCACCGATAATGTCTGCGCCAATTTGCGGATGTTGCCACATCACGTCCCATTCTTCTTTGGTGAGTTTGCCTGGTTTTTGAAGAATGCTGTCGGGAATACCGATCTTGCCCACATCATGCATGGGTGAGGCATGCAGCAGCAAGTCCAACTCGTATTCACTCAACCCTATTAAACGCCCTAACTCCACAGAGTAGTGACTCATCCGAATGACATGCAATCCTGTTTCGTTGTCTTTATATTCAGCGGCACGTCCTAGGCGTTGTACAATCTGGAGTTGGGTTTTCTCCAATTCGCTGACACGAACAAGCGACAGGTGCGTATTCACCCTGGCACGTACCGTAGATGGACTGATGGGTTTGGTGATGTAATCAACCCCGCCCACTTCGAACCCCCGATACTCATTCTCTGTCTCAGACATTGCGGTGACAAATATGATGGGAATGTGCTGAGTCTCTGCGAACGATTTTAACCGCCGACAGACCTCGAAACCGTCCATTTCCGGCATCATGACATCCAGCAGAATCAAATCAGGTAAGCGCTCTACCGCAAGTTTTATTGCCCGCTCACCATTTGTGGCAAACAGCAACTGATAGTCGGCCATCAACACCTGTTTCAACACTTGCAGATTATTCGGCTCGTCATCAACGATTAGTATTTTGGGATTGCAACCGCTCTGGTTCATGACACCCTCCTTCTTCCATTAATGAAAGAATCTTTTCCAGTTGTGTGCTCGCTACTTCAAATTCAAAATCATCAATCGCTCGGCTTAACCGCGTTAGATGATCTGAGGGCACACCCTTTTGATTAAACTGCGTAATTAACCTGTTGAGAGCAGATTCGTCTAATTCTCCGCCCTGCAATTGGTCAATGGCTGACGTGGCCAATACTTGCAGCTCAGCAAACGACAAGGTCTCTGCGGCCCGCTGATCTGATGCTGTTTCCACCCTAAGCTCTACAGCATCAATGGCCTTGAGCGTAGATTCAAAACACCTGCGAATCAGATCAAGTTTGTCCTGAAGCGCATCTATGCCCTTGGCTTTCAAGTCAGCAGACACTTCTTCCAGCGACTCAAATAAATGCACCAGCGCAAAGTTTCCGGTCACACCCCGCATGGCATGTAGGAACTGTTTAAGTTCTTCCTCTTGCTTACCCAACACCAAGGTTTCAAATTTCTGATACATATCGTTGTACTTGTCGGGAAAGCCTTTCAGGTTTTCTAAAAAGGTATCGACATCCCCCCAGGTTTCGGTGCCCAGCTTGTAATTAATCAGTGGCGGATCAGAAATGCCCTCGACATTGGATTGAGAGGCAGAGGACTTATCAGGCACGTCGAACCCCTGATTAAGTAATCTGGCCATTTCTTCAAACAATTCGTTAAAGACAATGGGCTTTTTAACAAAGCCATCCATCCCGGCATCCAGACAGGCGTGTCGGTCTTCATGCATAACACTGGCGGTTAACGCGATGATAGGAATGTCTTTTCCCTGGGCCAATTGGCGAATATGGCGGGTGGCTTCCAGACCATCCATTTCCGGCATCTGGACATCCATAAGAATCAAATCAAAAGACTGTTGTTGAACAATCTCCACCGCTTGTAGACCATTCATTACATGTGTCATTACATGCCCAAGCGTCTCCAGCCGAATACGCAGTAAATCGGCATTCTGCTGCATGTCTTCTGCTACCAAGATATTCAGTGATTCCGACGTATGCCACTTTGACGGGTCGAACTGCTGTTCTTCGACGTACTCAGGGACATCCGTAGATTCCAGGCATACAGTGAAATAGAAGGAGCTGCCCACGCCCTCTTCACTTTCCACCCAAATCTCACCGCCCATTAACTCAACGATCTGTTTTGAGATGGTGGTGCCCAACCCAGTGCCACCATATTTACGGTTGGTCGAAGCATCCGCCTGACTGAAACTATCAAAGATGTGTTCAACCTTTTCTTTGGGAATACCAATACCGGTATCACGTACCAGAAACTTCAGTTTGCCGGAGTTAGGCACATCCGAATCCAAATCATCTGAATCTAAAACATCCACAGCGACTGTAATCGAGCCGGTATCGGTGAACTTGATGGCATTGCCAATCAGATTCATCAGCACCTGATTCAACCGAAGCGAATCCCCCAACACATATTGAGGTACCGCGTCCGAGATACACTGAATCATCTGGATGTTCTTTTCCTTGGCTTTAAATTCCAGCGTTTTCATAACATGGCTAACCACCTTAGTGACCGAGAAAGGAAGCCGCTCTAATTCCAGCTTTCCTTCTTCCATCTTGGCCACGTCCAGAATTTCATTCAGTAAGTTATGCAAATCCTTGGCGGACTGACGTACTGTAGTGAGGTGTTTACGCTGTTCATCCGGTAAGTCATTTTCGAGCACCACGTCTACAAATCCGATAATGGCATTCATCGGGGTACGAATTTCATGGCTCATATTGGCTAAGAACATGCTCTTGGCGCGATTAGCCTCCTCTGCCTGATTGCGCATTTGAATCAGTTCTTGCTCGGTTTTCTTACGAACGCTGATTTCTTCTTCTAACGATTGATTCAGCGAAATAATGGATTCTTGCTTGGACAGCTCGGCCAGCATGTCATTAAGGTTATCCGTTAACTGCCCAATCTCATCTTCACTGTGTTTCACCGCACGTGCATCAAAGTTCTTGGTGGAACAGACTTCGGTAGCCCACTCTGACAGCGACCTAACAGGAAGCGTGACATGGCGGCGTAACCAATGGGACGTCATAAAAGCCAACCCTAAAATAGCAACCAGTAGCGCAGAGATCACATACGCCAGCCTTATCCAAAAGTCAGTCAGTTGATTCAGTTGGGACTTGATAACCAAGGTTCCCAATGCTTTTTCATTCACCAAAATCGGCTGACTGGCATAATAAAACGGACGCTCATACCAAACTTCCGCTGTGGTCCGCTTGGCATCCACGGGTGCGGAGTCTTTGGGGAACACCGTAAACACCTCGTCGTTTCGGTAAATGGTGGCCGATAACACATTCGGGTTATCCGCCAGGGCCGACAACACCCGATTGGCAGACATGGCATCATTAAAGGTCACCGCCGCCTGACTGTTTCCTGCAAGCACACTGGCCAGAATTTGAAGTTCATTTAAGGTACTGTCGTGGAACTGTCGATTGGCAGACCAGGCAAAGGTCACGCCTGTCACCAGAATCACCATCAACGAAAAGAAAAATACGCTGTATTGAATTTTTTGCCGTATCGACAATTGAAACCGACGCCTCTGACGTTTGCTATGCTCAGTGTTCATGAGTCCCCCACGCCCAGCGATAAGAGCTGTGCCGCCACTCGGAATTGAGTTTTGCCAGCCAATTCACTGTTAATCCGAAAACGCACACTGTCGTTCTCAATAAATAATTCAATGAAGCCCCCCATTTGAATGAAACTGGGGAACTCGCCAATGGTTAACACCTTGGTGGTGTCAGTCTGAGACAGGATTCGTTCTGCCAACTGTTGTTCTGATCCAACAACATAAATGACCTGACAGAGTTCTGTTTGTTGCGGGGTCTGGTACTGATCGATCAATACCATTTGTATGACACCTTGCGGGGTGTACTCCCCTTCCAATGCATCCAGGGCACTGCCAAAGCGGTCCTCTCCGACGATGCACACCTTTAACGTGGGCGGGTGCTGATTCGGGTTCTCCACCAGATGTACGAACTGCAGGAAGTTATAAAGGTAGGATGCCTTGATCTGATAGACGATCTCGGCACTGGCGACCGGCAAGCTCAACAACATTGCAAAAAAGAGTGTGGAACACCACCTCACGGCATGTCCCACCTTACCGAGATGCCATATTCATCTTCAATGGTGACCCCAGGTGTCCACTCTTCATGGCCTCCATCGGCCAAATTCCGAGCGGTTAAATTGGTAGACAAGGCATCCGTTATCTTCCAACGAACAGACACATCGAGCACCGCATAATTTTCAATATCATTGGTTTCGACCCGATCCACATAGCGAAGGTAGGTATTTAACTGAAGGTCGGGGTTGATGTCGTACATCGACGACAACTGCATCATGTTATTCGGCAGGCTTCCTTCCCGCGTTTCTGCGGTCGACGTATCCGAGCTGTCGGAATCCGGCTCTAAATTCATTTCAGCATGAGAGAAATTTCCGCGCAGCAGCCATCTCTTGAATGGCTGGAAGCTGACACTGATTTCGACTCCCTGAGTCGTGCCAGAGAGCTTGTTCATAATGCCGTCCGGTTCGATCGAGAGAAGGTCTTCGTAGTCCGAGTGATAAACAGAAATATCGGTTTGCCATAATCTTGACCAGCGCTTACGCCAGCCCATTTCATAAACCGTCGCCTTTTCTGAATCAAAACGATCGCCGTTCAAAGACGGAATGTTGATGTCTTTTTCTAATCGGGTCGGAACCCGTACGGCCTCAGACCAGGAGCCCCATATCAAAGAATCCCACACAAAGTAGGAAAGCCGTACATTCGGTTGCCATTCACTGCCGGTGTAATCATTGTGTTCGTACTTGGCCCCCAGAATAAAGTGCAGGTTATTCTTAAGCATTGCAAAATCGTTCTGGAAGAAGGCATTAAAGGTTTCATCGGTTCTATGTTCCGGCGAAATAAAGGAGGTATCCACATCATCACGAACTCGTCGATAGCCGGTTCCGACCACCAATTCGTTTGACTTCCAGTTTTGTTGAACCTGATACGACATGTCCAGAGTATTTCGCCGATCCTCCAATGTTGGAACTTTAAGATCCGTCACATCGTAAAACGCCTGAAACGCATGACGACGGCGCTTGGTTTCCTTGAATGTCCAATTCATCAGCACGTTACCGCCATGATGTTGCTGACCGGAAGGCTGTTCCGTAGTCGACAGAGAGCCTACTTCCCCCCGATAAATATCGCCTTGCAGAGTCATTTCATTTCTATTATCAAACTTGTGATCAAAGCGGAAACCGGCCTGATTTTGCTCGCCATCGTCGTTAGTGAAGATGTCCCCTGTATCATCGGTGGTTCTTTGTTTGGCATAGAACCTCAAATACGTGTTGGGCGTAATCTGCCAACCCTGACGGGCTTGCAGCAAGGTATTATTTTCGGAAGTAATGCCCCCTTCCACATAGGTTCCTTTGGTATCTTTACCGTTCTTGGTAATGATATTGATGATGCCGTTGACGGCATTTGCTCCCCATACCGCACCACCCGGCCCTCTTATCACCTCGATGCGCTCAACGTCTTCCAGCAGAACGTCTTTTTCTTCCCAAAGTACGCCGGAAAAGAAGGGGCTGTAGAGCGTGCGCCCATCAATCATCACTAACAGCTTATTGGATGAACGAGAATTAAACCCGCGAATACCGATGGCCCAGCGGCTGGCATCGACTTTTGCGACCTCCACCCCGGGAACATACCTAAGCGCTTCGGCAATGTGGGTCACCCCCATTCGGGCAATCTCATTGTGCGAAAGCACATACACGGCTGCCGGAGCTCGATTCAACTGCTGTTGTTTTTTAGAAAGAGAAGTGATTTTGAGGGACATCAGTTCAGATAAACTGGTGCCTTTGATATCAAATGTTGGTGCTGTTTCTCCATGTACGGCGCTTACACTCAGCGTACCTACCAATAGCACAGCAATCCTTTTCATAACGTCCTCAGCGATTGTTATTCCAGATTCCACTTTCAACTGAGTATAGATTAGCCATTTTGGCTTAAGGCCTTAGCTGTATAAGTGAACAAACACAGAACAAGCAGAAAAAAAATTCTCTTTAAAGAATAGGAAGTTAGAAATTATTCAAATCCAAAAATACGATAAACGGTAGTTTCGAAAAGACATACTTAACTTATTGCCCCTTCCCCGTCAGTACACTATAGTACGCCGCCATTAATATTATTGATAATCATTCTCACTACGATTCTTATTTAAATCTTCCCTTACGATCGAGAATTGCCATGTCTAAACAACTATCTTTACGACTTCTTACTTCTGTTAGCTTACTGTTTGGTTCTACTCTCATACTATCGGGCTGTGACAATCATAATGCGTCCGCCAAATCCCCAGCCCCGAATAGACAGACAACCGAAAGCATATCCTTCACAGCCAGTGTTGACCACGCGGAGGCTCCCGGCAGCAGCTATACATTGCGTCAACCCGAAAGTGACCTGACACTCACCGGTACAGTAGATAACGACGGATTAATCCAGGCGACCATTCCCGCCGGTACACATCTGAACAGTCCACTCCAGGTCAGCGTGACCTTCGCCATTGATACCTACAAATATCTCTCAGATAACGTCAATACACTCGAAACTATAGCCACCCGACAAGCGGCTTCCCAATCCACTGATCCAAATAGATCTCGTTCTTTAAATGCAACCACAAGTGAAGAAATACAACTCCCCACCATTTCACTTGAAACCACCGCTAACTTTGCTCTGGCAGATAGCAACGCCGATGGCATTTTGTCAGCGGAAGAAATTCAAAAATACCATGCAAGCACAACCACGTCTGAGCACCAGCAAGGTGTCAAAGACTTAATGATTGCCGCCAACATAGCGCAAAAAGACCCTTCAAAGCTTTATTACCCAACCACCTATGAACTTATGGCAGAACTGTTAAAAGACGAAACGGCGTTAAGTGCATTCTTTGCTGCCAACGGAGAGTCCGTGCAGTTGGCAAAAGCCGAGTTATTTGACGAACAAACACCATTAAACGAAGAGGCCCAAGCCTTTTTACGGCTTGATACCACCGGCTGGCCGTTAAAAGATCAAACCCTCACCTATGAGGAATTACCCTGGTCATGCGTGGATGACATTCGAAGAGTGTCGTCCCGGGTTTATGGTGTCCGCCTTTGGTCAGCCGAGCTTCATTCCGAAGCACCGAGTACTGCCCTTCCGGCACTGCTTGAAACAGCCAACACCACCGAACTTTGCAAACGAACAAGCTGGCAAGTTCCCACCGTTACAGAACTTTCAAAATTATTTGAAGACGGTCAAACGGCCTTTCCCAAAACCTTTCCGACGCTAGACAGCAGCAAAGCCTATTGGGCAACAGATGACGAGGAAAACCTTACTTTGGTCCGTTTCGACTCCGGAGAAGCGATCACCCTTCAACCCGACGAAGACTCAATGGCAGACGTTCTGTTACACAGCTTTGAACCCCACGACAACTGGTTCAACATTCCTGCCGTTGAAACCCCGGTTGATTTAGTCGAGCTAAGAGAACAGTATTCGCAAGATCCCTCCGAGTGGCCGGAACCTACTGTGAATGAAGGCGTTGAATGGCAAGAACTAGGCTTACGCCCTGCGGTGCCATTTCCCGAAGACAACCCCTATTCCGCCGAGAAAGTTGCCTTGGGTAAACAGCTCTTCTTCGATCCCCGATTGTCCAAAGACAACACCATTTCTTGCGCCAGTTGCCACGACCCTGAGAAAGGCTGGGCAGATGGCATTGAAGTGGCGGTCGGCATCAACGGACAACAAGGGAAAAGAAACACCCCGACCATTATTAACACTGCCTATTACGACACGCTATTTCTGGACGGACGAGTAAACTCTCTGGAAGAGCAATCACTGCACCCGATTGCCAACCCGATTGAAATGGGCTTGCCGCTCGATGAGTTATTAACCAAGCTGGATGACATCGAAGAATATTCACCACTCTTTGAAGCCGCTTTTGGTGACGACATCATTACGCTGGATCGAATTGCCAAAGCCATTGCCACCTTTGAACGTACCATTGTCAGCACGGAGAGTGATTTTGATCGCTTCCTGAAAGGCGATTCCCAAGCGTTAACGGATCAGCAGCTGCATGGTTTGCATTTGTTCCGCACCAAAGCCCGCTGCATGAACTGCCACAGTGGCCCGATGATGACCAATAACGGATTTGAAAATATCGGACTGACCTATTACGGCCGATTTTTTGAAGACCGAGGCCGTTATAACGTGACCTATAAGCCGGAGGATATGGGCAAATTCCGTGTGCCTATGTTGCGCGACATCAAAGCCACCGACCCGACCACTCACTTGGGTTTCTTCGATTTGGCATTCATCACCAGAAACGGCACGGTTTTAGGCTTACTCGCTATGTATGACAACGGCATGACCCGAAATCGAGGGGGGAACTTTCCGCAATACGCCGGGAAGTACGATAAGAACTTCCCCAGTGTCTCACCGCTGATTGAACGCCTGGCCATGACCAACGATGAACTGCTTGCCCTTAACGAGTTTATGGGGGCCATCTCCAGCGAAATTCGAAAAGACAGCGCACCACCGGAAGAGCTGGGATTAACGACAGACTCTGAATCAGAACGTACCCGTCGCTCACATCAACATTAAACCGTAATGCAACCTTCACACAGTTTTTTCAAGCCGAAGGTTGCAATCCCAAATTACATGGTTATTATCAAACCTTATGAACAGATTAAACGTAACGACCCCGATTTCATCTAAAAACCGCGCTATCAGCTGCGGTTTTTCTGCTGTGTCTGAAAACGGCGTTGTTACTTCTGTTGTCTCTGGCGCGTTGGCTTCTCTAGTCGCGTTTTATTGGTGCTCTGCTGAGTATTTCTTTGGCTATTACTTTAGCCAATCGCTGGGCGCACGCTGAGATAACACAAATTTCACAGGCAGCCCGGCAAATCCAGCCGACTGCCCAAGAAACCCCGATCCGCAGTCAGCTGGTCGGGGTTTTTTTATGGCATTCAGAATGCTGTATCGGCCTATAAATATTTTGGGGAAGATGACATTACTAAAGGAATACCACAATGACTACGCAACTGAATACAACCGAACCAAATTGCCGATCAGTGGCCGAAGACGGCGCCCAACAAAAAGAAGCGACAGCTTCCCGGGCTGCCAACGATGCCGCCCAACCCATAGAGAAACACTTGGCGGTTCGCCCTCTATCTACCCCGAGGGCATTGAAGCACCAACTGCCTCTGTCAGACATCCTCTCTCTGCAAGTCGATAAACACCGCCAACAAATCTCTGATTTACTCTCTGACAAAGCCCCTCATGCCGATAAGCTGCTGGTTATTACTGGCCCTTGTTCCCTTCACGATGAAAAAGCAGCGCTGGATTACGGTCGTCGCCTGGCTGAATTGAATGAACAACTGTCCGACCGTTTGATGATCGTAATGCGCGCTTACGTTGAAAAGCCACGCACCACCACAGGCTGGAAAGGTCTGGCATACGATCCGGATCGCGACGGCAGCGGCAACATTGAACAAGGGTTGCTACGTTCGCGTGCACTGATGCTGAAACTGGTTGAAATGGGGCTGCCTTTAGCCACCGAAGCACTTAACCCAATGACCATGTTGTACCTGGACGACTTAATCAGCTGGACAGCCATTGGCGCGAGAACTTCTGAATCACAAATTCATCGTGAAATGATCAGCCATCTGGGTATGCCAGTGGGCATCAAAAACGGTACCGATGGTACGGTTCAAAACGCCATCAATGCCATGATCTCAGCCAGCCGCAGTCATCATTGTCTGGGAACCGATCTGGACGGACAAATTGCCATGTTGGACACACCAGGAAACCCGGACACCCACATCGTTCTGCGCGGCGGTCGAAACCTGACTAACTTCGACGAAGTCAGTATCAAAGCCACCTTGGACCAATTGGAAAAAGCAGCGCAAGACAATACCTTGCACGCTAAAGTGATTGTGGATTGCAGCCACGATAACTCCCAAAAGCAACACGAGCGCCAGTTACCGATTGCCAAAAGCGTGGCCGAACAACGCAAGGGATTAAACGGCCACCACGCCAACCAAGGCATTGCTGGTGTGATGCTGGAAAGTTTCATCGAAGCTGGAAATCAAGGCATGAACGGCCCGAACAAGGATGGTGAGCTT
>JBFHTA010000137.1:0-10582 GCA_041590855.1 Pseudomonadales bacterium | reverse complement strand
TCCCCGATCCTCTCGTCCGAATAGTATTGCAACTTTTTGACGATTAGATGTCAGAATAGTTCGTTCTGCACATTCTCGCGGATTTAACAAAGGCCAGGGAATACTTCTAGAACGCGCACTGGTACCTATCACCAAGCCGCAGTCCTCAATCGCTTCATGCAACGTACTGACTACTTTGGCCGCATCCAAAATGTCCGTTGCTCCCGATGAACGGGCAACCGCTTCATCATTGATGGGCTTTTTCGGATCAACCAGAACCAAATCCGACAACCCCATGGTTTTCATCGCCCTGGCCGCCGAGCCAATATTGCCAGGAAGCGTTGTATTCACCATGACCACTCGCACATTTGCTAATTGCTCATAGTTAAATTCTGTCGTTTCACTCGCGATGTCCGTCATGGCACTCCAACCCAGCATCAAATAAAAACAAGCAAAACAGTGTAACAAATCCCCTACACACATTCGAATAAAAAGCAGTAAACGGAAGTAGACCTTTCCAAAGCATCTGATATAATGCGCGCAAATTTTGATCAGGCACTGTACAAAACGAGAGTTTTTCTTTCCCTCTCTCAAAATTTTGCCGGATCAGAGCTGAATAAGCTCCGCTCTTTTAAAAGTACTGTTAACCAACCAGGTGAATACGCAATGCACCCATACCTGAATATTGCCCTGCGCGCGGCTCGTCGTGCAGCTGAATCTCTTGTGTCCGGACAGGATCGTCTTGACTCTGAAATTCGTGAAGGAAAACCTCTTGCTTCGATTCTGCCAAGCTACTTAAGAAATGCAGAACAACAAATTATTCGCCTGTTAGCCAAAAGCTACCCAGAACACTATATTGTGGGTCAGTTTGACGCGATTGGTGACAGCGCCGCCCAATGCCGTTGGGAAATTCAAATCCTCGACTCTCAAAGTCAATACATTCGTCAAATTCCGTGTTATGCACTAGCGGTAACATACTACTTCCGTGATGTTGCTGAGCATGCCGTTATTATTAATCCGGCAACTCAGGAAGAATTTGCAGCGTCGAAAGGCCGTGGTGCCCAGAGTAACGATCGCCGTATCCGTTTCTCCGATAACTTCTCTGCCACTGGTAAGTTGGTATCAGGCAACTTCCTGAATACAGGCAACATTGAAGTCGCCAAAAAACTGAGTGACACTGGTCACCAACTGTGTGATATCGACAGCCCACTATTGGCCATTGCATACGCAGCCTCTGGCAAAGCGGAAGCAGCTATTGTTAAGGGCGCTAAAGTGAAGCTGGACTCTGCCTTGCTGATTGCAAAAGAGGCCGGCGCATTAGTCGGTGATTCAAAGGGGGCTCCGCGCCCAGGTGAAGATACCTTTGTTGCCAGCCCGCGTATTTTCAAGCAGGTAGTTCAGGCGCTTAAAAATTAAGTGACGCTTGATCGTGGATGCGAACAATTCGCTCCATGACACAAATCGTGCGTCTATACAAATCGCACCAAAAAAAAGCGAGCTCTCATGGCTCGCTTTTTTGTGAATATCTGTTTTCAGATATGATCACCCGTTTATGACCACTTAATCTGTCGAAAGATGAATCAAGACTTTCAACCCCGGCTGATTGTCCTTTAATTCTATCGACATCCCTTGCTGGCTCAAAATGGCTTTAACGATCGACAACCCCAAACCATAGCCGTGTTGGGTTCGGCTAGAGTCTAGACGGCCGAGTCTCTGAAACGCCTTTTCAATTTGATCCTGTGGAATTCCGCTCCCTGAATCACTGATCTCTAACTGCTCTGCGGTCAGACGAACACGGATTTTACTGCCCTCGCCTGAATACTTAACTGCATTATCCAAAAGGTTATAGATTGCTCTGAAAAGAAGGTTTCTGTCGCCTTCCACCGAGATATCCTCCAGATCTGAAATCAAGGTCTGTTGTTGATCTTCAGATAAGGGCTCAATCAGCTCCAGCACATCTTCAATCACCGATCGAAGACTTACTTGCTCTGTCTCAAGACTGACGAGTCCGTGCTCCAACTTGGTTAGTTCCAACATGGAAGTAAAGGTCGACAGCACAATGTCCAGCTCAGCCAGTAAATCCGCTAGCTGATCCGCTTTCACTTCGCCATCAGGCAAGCAGACCAGATACTCCAACTTCAAACGCATGCGGTTCAATGGCGTTCGTAAATCGTGCGCAATGGCATCGGTCGTTCCACGGACGGTTTCAAAGGTGGCTTCCAGTTGATCCAGCATACGATTAATGTGTTGAGCCATTTCATCAAACTCATCGCCATAATCACTTTCGGGCACCCGGGCCTGTAAATCGCCTCGCTCGACTTTGGTCACCGTATGATTAAACAAGGTGACTTTACGTACCATTTTGCGAGAGAACCACCAGCCACACAGACCACCAAACAATACGGTAGCACACAGTGTAAAGAGACTGGCCTGACGAAACAGCATCTCCCAACGATCAAGTTTCTCACGGTTTTGGGCAATCAACACCTGGCCACCATGAGCCGGAATAGAACAGCCCGTCAGAATTTCAATGCCATCATAGCGTGCCTGATACACAGGAAATTTTGATCTGGCCGGACACGGCTGAATGTTGGAAGGAATCAGAGATAAGCGCCCCACAATCTCAGTAGGTTTCTCACCCCATTGAAAGGTCAGGCTGAGCACATCCGACAACTGATATTCTGGAGTAAACTGGATTTTATAGTCCTCCACCGACAACTGAGTCGAAAGAAGACGATGCTGCAGAACCGCTTCAGTGAAATTACGTTCTTGGACTCGCGCGACTTGTCCGACGCTGAAGTAATACAAAGTCGCCATCACTAGCGTCACCAACAGCGTCGTGATGAAGGTATAAAGAATGGTCAGTCGCCAAATGGAATTGGTTCGTAGACTTCTCAACGCTCTTTTGGTCAGCGCCGATTCTGTTGACCGGGTCTTAGCCTGCCGAGATACGATAGCCCACCCCTCTTACGGTATCGATTTCAGCCAAACAATTCACTGCAGCGAGTTTTTTTCTTAAGCGGGCAACATGTACATCAATCACATTGGTTTGAGGGTCGAATTGATAATTCCAAACCGCTTCAAACAACATGGTTCGGGTCACCACCTGATCAGGATGCTCCAACAGATACTTCAACAACTGAAACTCTTTAGGCTGTAGTTCGACCTCCTGTTGCTGAATAAACAACTTATGAGAGAGCAAATCCAACTTCAGATTCTTCATGGTCAATTCGGTAATCTGTTGAGTTTGCGAGGCGGTTTCTGTGCGTCGAATCAATATCTCAACACGAGCCAACAGCTCTGCCAAAGCAAACGGTTTCACCAAATAATCATCACCACCTTGCTTCAGCCCTTTAACCCGCTCATCCACACTGTCCAAGGCACTTAGAATCAACACAGGCACGGCCTTCCCACTGGACCTAAGCGCTTGTAATACCGTTAATCCATCCATCTTTGGCAGCATCCGATCAAGAATGATCAAATCAAAATGCAATTCCATCGCCTGGAATAAACCATCCTGACCGTCTGCCGCAACCTCCACAGCGTACCCCTGCTCCGTTAACGCTTTTTGCAGGAATTCACGAGTGGTTTTGTCGTCTTCAACGATTAATATCTTCACTTACACAATCTCTTTATACACATACTGCTCGTCAACGACAGACAGCCCTTTAATTCCATCAAACGAATCAATGATCTAGGCGACACCCTTCGATACTAAATTCAGCGCTATTTTTAGCATCATCTTTCTTACGATCACTAATCGTGATCCATTACCGGAATCATTTGGCCATTCTCAGTATCCAAAATCACTTTTTTACGAACACCATCCGGCGAAATCAACTTGATCTTGTAGTAGCTGACGCCTTTTTCATTTTCCAATTCAATTTCTTTTACAGAACCCGGATAGTTCGCTTTAACTTTGGCCAACTGCCCTTCCAGGGAATACTTACCTTTATCCATCTGCTCAAGGGCCATCAGCTCTGCTTCATCAAAGCGATTAAAGCCCAGTAATGAAATATTCTCGGTTTCTTTCAAATCCACTTGGCCACTCACCGGGTGATACACCACTTCGTAGAGTTTACCCTCTTTCAGACTGACCACTTCAGCTTCATACACCAGCTCATCTTTGTGATCATCCAGTTCCAGCTCGTAGACCAGACCGGGATAAGCATCATTGATGGCAATCAGAGCAGGTTCCACTCTTAAATTACCACGTTTCATGTGCAGTAATTCGGCCGCATCAGCAGCAGAAGCCGGCAGAGATAGTACCGCAGAGCCCAACAACAAAGAAAACGAAGTAACGACAGCTGATACCTGTTTCATTAATGAGTTCATGGAGAAATTCCTTATGATTTAATGACACGGTCAGTCTAATGCCGAGTCACTAAAGGCAATGTGGACTCAAGATTAAAAAAAATTCATTCACATGAACAGAAAGATCAGTATGAAAGGCAAAAAAAACTCCGCACAAGGCGGAGCGAGAATACGAAAGGTTCCACGGTAGCTTTCGTTCGATCAGAGACATTACATGTTTACGAAATAATCCGGCGTTCAGATCATTTGCATAGGTTATACAGTTAAATTTGCTTAATAGATCATCTTCTTCGCCCACAGCTGCGTCAGCGATTGATATCTATGCCCCAATAATCTGGCTAAAAAGTGAATTACATGCGCATCCGGGCCCACCAATATTCGTGCTTTATTCGCTTTTACCCCTCGCACAATAATCTCAGCGGCTTTTTCAGGAGACGTCTTAGCCACTTTATCAAAGGAACTGTCCGTTGATGCCCTGCACTCGCTGGCACCAAGACGCGCACTTCGCGCAATCTCCGTTTGAATGCCTCCCGGATGTACACAACTTACCTGAACCGGCAAATTGTCCAGAATGAGTTCTTGTCGTAGCGCTTCGGTATACCCCCGCACTGCGAATTTGGCTGCGTTGTAACTGCCTTGCTTAGGAACACTGATGATGCCGAACACACTCGAAATATTCACCACATGACCATCACCGGAAGCAATCAATTTCGGCAGAAACGCCTGTGTGCCGTAGACTACGCCCCAAAAATCAATATTCATGACCCATTCAAAGTCGGCCATATCCACTTCCAATAACTTACTCGACAAGGCCACTCCGGCATTATTGAAAATCAGATTGACCCGTCCGAAGTCTTGTTCCACCTGTTCTGCATGGGCATACACAGCCGATTGGTCAGCAACATCCAAGTCATAGCTGATTAGCTTGATTGTGTCTCCGTAGGCTTGCCTTACCAGCGCTTCCGTTTTATTCAATCCCTGACGGTTAACATCAGAGATTGCCAACTGACAGCCCTCTTTAGCCAATTGCAATACCAACGACCGCCCGATACCAGATCCGGCTCCTGTGACTACAGCCACCTGATTCTTCAGCCTTTTCATTATTTTTCTCCTGAGCCATGAAGAGTATGAACGCTCTTAATGCAAAAACGCTCATACCAAAGATGTATTTTTAATCTGAAAGTTGTAGCTGACTGGAAATATCAGCAAGAACCAAGAAATTAACTGCGAGCCTATCTCAACTCTCAATAACGCTGCTTTTGATAAAGGCGTCAATATCCGCTGCCGATCTTTGAGGAATCTCAATCATAGGCACATGACCAATTTCCGGATAAATCAATTGCTTCGATTGAGGAATCAACTGATCAAAGACCTCACCATTCTTATAATTAATTACCCTGTCCTGCTGCCCCCACATAATTAACGTAGGAACCCGGATACGCGTTAGTGCTTCCTTGAAATCATAGTTGTGCTGATCGCTTTTCAGATGCTGAAAAATTTGTTCATTCAGCGCCTGATTCGCCATCGAACGCTCTGCCACCACTTCCGGGATCGGCCATGGCACGAAGGGTTTAACCTCCATCGCGAAATCCAATAAGGTGTATATGTCTTCCGGTTGTTTCACCACCAAAGGGTTTTCACCTTTATCCAGGTAATCTTGCAAAACACTTCGATGATCAAATACACCCGCCGGATTCACCAGACTGACACTTAAAGTCCGGTCCGGATGAGTCGCTGCAAACAGGGAAGAAATAGCTCCGCCCATTGAATTCCCCACCAAATGTACCTGCTGTAATTGCTTGGCATTCAGAAAATCAATCAGATAGCTCACCTGATCATCCAGATCATGGCGCAACGCCGGGTTCTTGGTGCTCTTGCCGTGCCCTAACAAGTCCACAGCAACGATGTGATACTCTTGATTCAAATGACCGGCAAAACGAATCCAGTTTTCTTTGTTCGCTGCAAAACCGTGAATCAGCAACATAGTCGGCTTATCTTGTAACTTCGGCCCCTCAAGGTAACTGACAGACAGCCCATTGACCGCCAGCTCTTTTTCCACAAGATCAGCACGGCCTTTTTCGGCAGTCATCGCCAAGTCATACAATTCGTACTTATATATGGAACCTAATATCAAATAGCCACCGCACAGAACAACTAACGACAGGATGGTAATGATCAACTTTTTCATTGCGTAATATTTCCTTAACAAGATTACTTAACCGCAGCCAACGGATTACTGGTTTGCTCAATAGTCACTGCATGGGAAGGCAGCCCGGAAGCCGGAGTCCAGTGAAAGCTCTGTTCTGGCACAGTCCGGGTTTTCAAACGATAGCGCCATGTAGAGCCCGGCCAAATGGTAAAATTCTTACCATCATCCTGCAGATACCAACTGGCACAGCCGGACGACCAGACCGTATTCTTCAACCCCTGCTGAACCCACTCATTAAATCGGGTCTGAACCTCCTCCTTCACCTCCATGGTCTGCGCTTGTTTTGCCTTCATCTTCTTCAAGCATTCAATGACGTAATGCACCTGGGATTCGATCATAAAAATCACAGAGTTGTGACCCAAACCGGTATTAGGCCCAACCAACTGAAACATGTTCGGAAAGCCTTTCACAGTGATACCAAAGTAGGCTTCCGCACCGTCTTTCCAGACATCCAACAATTTAGTGCCGCCTTTCCCCTGAATGGTAAAGCCTTTCATGTATTTTCTCGGATCTGCATGAAATCCGGTCCCCAAAATGATGGCATCCGCCGGGCGCTTCTTACCGTCCTGAGTCACAATATGATCTTCACCAACAGCAGAAATACCATCGGTCACCAACGCCACATTGTCGCGATTAAAGGTCGGCAGATACTTATTGGAAATCAGAATGCGTTTACAACCGATGGTGTAATCCGGCGTGAGCTTGGCGCGTAACTCCGGATCTTTGATGTATTTACGAATGTGCAGTTTCGCGAGTTTGGACAGCACCCCCGCCGCTTTAGGATGCAAAATTGGCAACAAACGTGACTCGTTCATCCAATACAAGAGACTGCGATAGACCTGTCTAACACCCGGCACATGTCGGAACATCCACTTTTCAATGCCGGTATAGGCTCGTTCGTTACGGGGCAGTACCCACGCAGGAGTACGCTGGTAGACATCAAGTTGGTCGACGATCGGGGCAATCTCAGGAACATACTGAATTGCTGACCCGCCCGTGCCTATGGAAGCCACCCGCTTTCCGGTTAAATCAAAATCATGATTCCATTCGGCTGAATGAAACACTTCACCTTTGAATTGATCCAACCCCGGAATGTTAGGTTTCGCAGGAACGTGCAGCGGGCCGGTGCCCATCACAAACGTCTGGCTTGTCACTGTCTGGCCGTCAGCACTGGTTAACGTCCACATTCCCGACGATTCATTGAATACCGCTGAAACCACTTCAAAGTGAGTACGTACATACTTTTTTAAGCCGTACTTCTCAGCGCATGCCAGGGTATAGTTCTGAATTTCCTGCCAACCTGAGAACACCTTGCTCCATTCAGGGTTGCCTTCAAAAGAGTACGAATACAGATGAGATTGCACATCGCAGGCACATCCCGGATATGTATTATCACGCCAGGTGCCGCCAATCTGATCTTTCTTTTCCAACAGAACAAAGGAATCTATTCCTTCCTCCAACAGCTTGATGGCCATGCACAAGCCTGAAAAGCCCGTTCCGATAATCGCGACGTGAACCGGATCTTGCTCTGGTTGATGAGACATACCCCCTCCTTTACCTCTGTGTTTTATAATTATTCTTACCCATAAACATGAGTCATTGCTCAAAAGTATAGTTTGCCTTACTCTTGGATGAACAGAATCAGAAATGACCTAAACTTGATAATTTAGGCCAAGTAATCTCACCATCATTTAGCGAGTCAAAGAAACCGTGTTATGCCCTCACGCTCATTGATCAGCCTGGTATCCGCGCTCCATCATTTCAATGATATGGGTTTGGACACATCTGACATCCTAAGAAAGTATGGTTTTTCAATGGATCATCTAGATCCGTTCGGACTGATTGATCCGGCGACCGAACTCAAAATCTTTAATGAACTGGTGCCTAACATTGATGATCCTTTATGCGGTTTGAAGCTGGGGCAGCAATTTGGCCTGGTGGGGTATGGTCCGCTCACACTACTGTTAATGACTGCCCCCACGGCTTACGATGCCTGTCGATTAGGCGTCCATTATCAAGATTTAACGTATTTGTATGGCAAGATTGAGCTCGACTTACGACCCAATCACAGTGGTTTAAACATTCGGGTATCCCCTTTACCCGAAACCGTCCGAACTCTGTTGATTGATCGGGACTTAGCAGGTACTTACCGACTGTTGCTGGATATTCTGAAGTTGGTTAATTCCAGTGTGGAATTAACCGAAGTATGGATTCCCCATGACGATCAGGGACAGGCTGACCACTACGAATCCTTCTTTGGCTGCAAAGTTCGCTTTAACATGCCATTCAGCCGACTGGAAATACCCAGCGTGGATCTCAGCCTGCCTTTTCCACAAGCAAACCCGCTGGCATTTAATCTGTATAAAGCACAATGTGATAATTTATTACTGGAACGAGCCCAAAGCCCAAAGGATTTGGCCAACCAGGTACAAAGTTATCTGGAGTTATTTGAATACCAGTTCCCCGACCAGCAGCAAGTCGCTGCATTTCTGGCCATTCCCCAACGCAGTTTACGCCGATACTTAAAAAGCCAATCCACCAGCTATCAAAAACTTTTGACCCAGGTTCGCTTTAATAAAGCCAAAGATTTACTGTTGAATACCCAACTCACCATTGATCATATTGCGGATCGATTGGGGTATTCCGAGCCCGCCTCGTTCAATCATGCCTTCTCTCGATGGGCTAACATCTCGCCTACCCGTTTTCGCGCAAAAACTGAAAACCTACCCAAATGATTAGCCTACCCAAATGGGTGATCCCAATACGACCATAAAGACCTAAACTGACAGTGCAGGACAAATAATGTCCGATAAAAACAATAATAAGCACCACACGACAGACCGAAGGCTGGTACCTCTAACCACGAATAACAATAAAAATTACGAGGTAAACAAAATGAAAAAACTGCTCAAAACATCACTCGCGGCTGCAGTATCAGTCGCAGCACTGACAGCGCCAATCGCGGAAGCGGGCTACACTGAAACCAAATACCCAATCGTTTTGGTACACGGTGTTGCAGGCTTTGACAGCGTGGCTGGCATTGTCGGCTACTTCCACACTATCCCTTACAACCTTAAACGCAGTGGCGCAACAGTACACGTAGCCAGCGTGTCAGCTTTTGCTTCCAGTGAAACGCGTGGAGCCCAGTTGGCCAACCAAATTGTCCCATGGGCCAATGCGCAAGGCGGCAAGGTAAACCTTATGGGCCACAGCCAAGGATCACCCACCTCTCGTGTTGCCTTGACCCTTCAGCCAAAAAAAGTGGCTTCCGTTACCTCCATCGACGGTGTGAACAAGGGGTCTAAAGTGGCCGATGTGATTCGCGACGTTATCCCGGCTGATGGCATCATCGAAGGAGGCGCAGCTGCCATCGCCAATGCCTTTGGCACCATCGTAAATTGGCTGTCAGGTGCAGACAATCAACAAGCTGCCATTGATGCACTATGGACCTTAACAACCCCGGGCACCAATACCCTGAACCAGACACACGGCTGGGGAGTTAATACCTCAGATTACTGTGGCGCGGGCCCGTCTACTGTTAACGTTAACGGTAATTCAGTGAAGATGTACTCCTGGACAGGTAACACCAGCTTTACCAATGTTCTGGACATTCTTGATCCACCACAGGCGATTCTTGGTCTGGCATTTGTGGGTCAGGAAGTCTCCACCAGTGACGGTTTGGTAGATATCTGTTCCGCTAAAATGGGCCAGGTGATTGGTACGCACTACGACATGAACCACATGGACGCAGTTAACCATACTCTGGGCATTCGCTCACTTTGGCATGATCCGGTCAGTCAGTACCGTTCTCACGCCAACCGTTTGAAGAATCAAGGCCTGTAATCGCTTATTTACAGTCTAAAAACGTACGGTGTCATTATGTACGTTTGATGATTCACGGTTTTATTTGTTGAACATCGGCACCTCGCCAGAGGTGTCGACTCCTGTCCATACGTTAAAAATGAAGAGCACCATGACCAGGCATACACTGATAGCAACGATCGCAGTTGCAGGTTTACTGACACTGATTGCCCAATTGCCAAATTGGTTAGACACACAATCACAGGACGCATCATCCAC
>JBFHTA010000136.1:0-10588 GCA_041590855.1 Pseudomonadales bacterium | reverse complement strand
TGTACCGCATTCGTTTCCATCATGGAAGGCTGCTCCAAATACTGTACCTTCTGCGTTGTGCCTTACACTCGCGGTGAGGAAGTAAGCCGCCCATTCGATGACGTTATTGCTGAAATCGCAAGTTTGGCTGATCAGGGCGTGCGAGAAGTCAACCTTCTTGGTCAAAACGTAAATGCCTACCAAGGTGAAACGCACGACGGCCGTGTCGCCGATTTAGCGGAATTGATTACCTTTGTCGCGGCCATCGAAGGCATCGACCGCATTCGCTACACCACCTCTCATCCAGTTGAGTTCAGCGAAAGTTTGATTAACGTGTACGCAGAAGTGCCTGAATTGGTAAGCCACCTTCACTTACCGGTACAAAGCGGTTCCGACCACATTCTGATGCAAATGAAGCGTGGCCATACCGCGTTGGAATATAAGTCCAAGATTCGCAAACTGCGTAAGATTCGTCCGGACATCAGCTTGTCTTCAGACTTTATCATCGGCTTCCCCGGCGAAAGCCAGTTCGATTTTGAACAAACCATGAAATTGATTGAAGAAATCGGCTTCGATCACTCGTTCAGTTTCATCTACAGTGCTCGCCCAGGCACCCCGGCATCAGACCTTCCGGACGACACTCCGGAAGAAGAAAAGAAAAAACGTCTGAAAATCCTTCAGGATCGCATTCTTCAAAATGCGCATCAAATCAGTCGTCGCATGGTCGGCACTACTCAAACTATCCTGGTGACCGATCTTTCCAAGAAAGATCCTGGCCAATTGCAAGGTCGTACTGAAAACAACCGTGTGGTGAACTTCCGCTCTGATGACCACAGCCTGATTGGCAAGTTTGTGGATGTGACCATTACCGAAGCACTGCCAAACTCGCTTCGCGGCACCTTGGTTGAGCCCTGCAACCCTCGTTAACCGGTTATTTAACAACCCCTGAACACATTCGCCTGAGTGATTCCTGTCACTCAGGCCATGTCTATCTGACCTAAGTCACCAATTTCTTCTAGTCAATCAAAATGGTTAGCTTCTATAATTACTGATAGAACACTCTCTAATTGATCGTAATACTCCTAGAGGAGCCACTTTGAGTACACAAACGCGCAACCTTTCTCTTGAACCCGATAATGCCCAACATTTAGCCAACCTCTGCGGCGAATTTGATCGACACATCAAGCAAATCGAAAAGCGCATGAGCGTTTCCATTCGCAATCGCGGTAATCAATTCCAGGTTGCAGGCCCGGAAAAACCGGTACATGCTGTATGCGAAATTTTGAATCACCTGTACCGTGAAGCTCAAAGCGGCACCGACATCACCCCGGACCTTATTCATCTGTTCATTCAGGAAAGCGGAATGGACATGATCGAAAACGATCAGAAAGCACTTTCTTCTGATGTCATTAAAACCCCCAAAGCGCACATTAAGCCTCGCGGCAAAAATCAAAAATACTATGTGGATTGTGTACGTAAGCACGACATCAACTTCGGAATCGGTCCTGCAGGTACGGGTAAAACCTATCTAGCCGTCGCCTGCGCGGTAGAAGCTCTGATGAACGATGAAGTACGCCGTATTTTATTGGTACGTCCAGCGGTGGAAGCCGGTGAAAAGTTAGGCTTCTTGCCTGGTGACTTGTCGCAGAAAATCGACCCGTATTTGCGCCCGTTATACGACGCGCTCTATGAAATGCTGGGCTTCGAGAATGTGGAAAAACTGATTGAAAAGAATGTCATTGAAGTCGCGCCTCTCGCTTACATGCGTGGCCGAACACTGAACAACTCTTACATCATTCTGGATGAAAGCCAGAACACCACCCGGGAACAAATGAAGATGTTTCTGACTCGCATCGGCTTTGGCTCGACGGCGGTTATTACCGGCGACGTCACCCAAATCGACCTGCCCAAAGGGTCGAGTTCCGGTCTGATCCATGTCATGAACGTTCTGAAAAACGTTAAAGGTATCAGCTTTACTCAGTTCTTATCGAAAGACGTCGTTCGACATCCGCTGGTTCAGCGCGTAGTCGAAGCGTATGAGAAGTTTGAAGCTGCTCAGGAAGAAAAAGAAAAGGCAGAAAAAGAACAGCGTAAAGCCGAGCGCCTACAAGCCTTGGCAGAAGCCCAAGCCAACTTATCTGCAGAATAATCATTATGACCGATATAGATTTACAAATTGCCTGCGAACACCCGGGGCTACCCACAGAAGAAGCCTTCCAACAGTGGGCCGAGCTTGCACTTTCAGGACGCAAAGACAACGCAGAACTGACCATACGGATCGTTGATAGAGAAGAAAGCCAGTCGCTGAATCATCAGTACCGAGGAAAAGACAAACCCACCAATGTTCTGTCATTCCCGTTCGAAGCACCACCGAGCATCCCGGACTTTCCATTAATCGGCGATCTGGTGATTTGCGCATCGGTCGTTGAACAAGAAGCCAAAGAGCAAGGAAAACCGGAAGATCATCACTGGGCGCACATGGTTATTCATGGCATTTTGCATCTGCTGGGCTACGACCACATTGAAGACGAAGACGCCGAAGAAATGGAAACCCTGGAAATTAATATTCTTTCTCAGTTGAAAATTCCCGATCCTTATCAGGAAATATAATTAATAGAGCCTTGCCAAGGGATTCCCTTCCAAGCTAGGATTCGAAGTATCTCAATTCGTCAATCGAAAATAATGAACGAAGACCAACAAAACGACAGCCACAGTACCAAGCCTTCGTGGCTTGAAAAAATTACAAAATCCTTCACTCAGTCCTCTGAACCGGAATCGAGTAAAGACCTCAAAGAACTGCTGCGCGGTGCGCACGAACGAGGCCTGTGCGATGCCGAAGCGCTTTCCATTATGGAGGGCGCATTACAGGTAGGAGACATGCACGTTCGGGAAATCATGGTACCCCGTTCGCAAATGACCTGTATTCGTGCCTCTCTGCCTCCGTCAGACATTCTTCCGGTGATCATTGAATCCCAGCATTCCCGCTTTCCGGTATTAGGCGAAGGCAATGAAGAAGTGTTAGGCATTTTGCTGGCCAAGGATTTCCTGCCGTATCTGGCCAATGACAATCTGGATCGCTTTAATATCAAAGATATCCTACGTCCCGTGAATTTTGTGCCAGAGAGCAAGCGCCTGAACACACTGCTTAGGGAGTTCCGCACAGATCGTTACCACATGGCCATTGTGGTCGATGAATATGGCAGCCTGGCAGGGCTAGTCACCATTGAAGATGTGCTTGAACAAATCGTTGGCGACATTGAAGACGAAACCGACATCGACGATGACGAAAGCAACATCCGTCCTATCGAAAACTCAGACAGCTTCATGGTCAATGCTTTAACCGAGATCGTTGATTTCAATGAGTATTTCAACACCGATTTCAGCGACGAAGAATTCGACACTATTGGCGGCATTGTTACCAATGGCTTTGGTCACTTACCTGATCGGGATGAAGCCATCACCATCAATGGTATGACATTTAAAGTCCTTAACGCCGACAACCGACAAATTCGTCTGTTGGAAGTATTTTCAGCCGAAGACGAAGTCTCTGAAGACGAGCAATAACCTCTGCAGGAAGCCCCGTGATCAGCAAGTCTCAAAGGAAGGAAACCGCCGCTTCAGGCCGGCTAAAACTCACCCGACTGCTTGCTGAACCACGCGCCAGCCTGGCTAAACTCTGTGTGGCTTTTCTTCTGGGCGGGCTACTGCCTTTTTCATTTGCCCCCTTTGACCTCTGGCCACTAGCACTGGTGTCCGTTGCGCTCTGCTACGGCTTAATCAACACCGCTGAGAATGCAAAAACCGCCTTTAAATTGGGGTGGAGCTACGGATTCGGTGTGTTTGCCGTGGGAGCTTCCTGGGTCTATGTGTCGATTCACGATTATGGCTATGCTCCAGTCCCCTTAGCGCTGATCATGACCGGCCTGTTCACCTTTCTGCTTGGTTTGTTTTTTGGTCTGCAAACCTGGCTCTATAAAAAATGGTTCAGTCAATTTCCAGCGCTGAATGCCATTTCCTTTGCAATCATCTGGGTGCTGTTCGAGTGGTTCCGAAGCTGGTTTCTCACCGGCTTTCCCTGGCTCTACCTGGGGTATGGCCACATTCACAGTTGGTTATCGGGCTGGGCTCCGATATTCGGCGTATTTGGTGTCAGTTTAATCGTCAGCTTATCCGCCACCACCCTGTTTGATGCTCTGCGTAATAAAGCCTGTGGCCGAGCCGTATATGGCCTTGTATTGGTGTTATTGCTTTGGCCCATCGGAGCCTTACTGAACACCATCCATTGGACGGATACCAAGACCGAACTGTCCGTCACCCTGATGCAAGGCAACATTCCTCAAGAAAAGAAATGGCAAAAGAACTATCGCCCGGTCAGTTTGAACACCTACCGACAGTTAAATCGCAACGCCAACAGTGATTTAATCATCTGGCCGGAAACCGCCGTGCCTTACTTTAAACATCAGATCTCAGGTTGGCTGAAAGAAACAGAGCGCCTGCTGAAGCCTGGCCAAGGATTGATTACAGGCATTCCTTATTATAACGAACAATCCGCCCCTGAATCACCGGTACTTCATAACACCATAATCGGCTTGGGTACTGCCTCCGGACAATACCACAAACAAAAATTGGTGCCTTTTGGCGAATATGTTCCCATGCAGGGCTTATTGAGAGGGCTGATTCAATTCTTCAATTTACCCATGTCTAACTTTCGCCCTGGCCCCTCCCATCAAGCACCTTTGTTATTTAATGGGTTAAGTTTCCTACCAGCCATTTGCTATGAAATTGCTTACCCGTCGTTCATTGCTCAAAACATGCAATACAAAGGGCAACAGCAAGATTTCATTATTACCATCAGCAACGACGCCTGGTTTGGCGATTCCATCGGGCCAAAACAGCACCTTCAGATCGCTCAAATGCGCGCATTGGAAACCAGCCGTTATGTACTGCGATCAACCAACACGGGCTTAACCGCTGTCATCAATGAAAAGGGCAAGATCACTTATTCGCTTCCGGATTTCATTGAAGGTGGTTTAAATGCCAAAGTAATGGCTCAAGAAGGATTAACGCCATACAGCCGCTGGTTAAATTACCCCATCCTGGCATTGATTCTGTTCACTTTGATCGGTATACGGTTATTTCAGCGGTTTTCTCAAGCTCAGAAGGCATGATCTGAGCATCACCTATAGTCTTCAAACCCCGAGATGAGTTAGACTTAGGCTCTTTTTTCTATGTCCTCAATAACACTGATCGGAAACACGATGGAAGAGCAATATAACCCCCATAAAATCGAGTCGGAAGCACAACAATTCTGGGAAAAGAACGAATGCTTTAAAGCCGTTCACGACGCCAGCAAAGAGAAATTCTACTGCCTGTCTATGTTCCCTTACCCAAGTGGCCGTCTCCACATGGGGCACGTTCGTAACTACACCATCGGTGATGTGGTTTCTCGTTATCAAAAAATGCTTGGTAAGAATGTTCTTCAACCGATGGGTTGGGATGCATTCGGCCTTCCTGCAGAGAACGCAGCCATCAAACACGGGGTTGCCCCGGCAAAGTGGACCTACGAAAACGTTGAGTACATGAAAGGCCAGTTAAAGCGCCTTGGTTTTGGTTACGACTGGGATCGTGAAGTTGCGACTTGCCGTCCTGAATATTACAAGTGGGAACAATGGTTCTTTACTGAACTGTATAAGAAAGGCCTGGTTTATAAGAAAACCTCAGCAGTAAACTGGTGCCCTAACGACCAAACTGTATTGGCCAACGAGCAAGTTATTGAAGGCTGCTGCTGGCGTTGTGATACCGTCGTTGAGAAAAAAGAAATTCCTCAGTGGTTTGTAAAAATCACCGACTACGCAGAAGAGCTATTGAACGATCTTGATCAGCTGGATGGCTGGCCAGATCAGGTGAAAGCGATGCAACGCAACTGGATTGGTCGCTCTGAAGGCGTTGAAATGACCTTCGGCGTGAAAGACAGCGATCAAACCATTGAAATCTATACCACTCGTCCGGACACAGTGATGGGTGTTACCTACGTGGCTGTTGCCGCTCAACACCCACTCGCGTTGGAAGCTGCGAAAAATAATGACGAGCTAGCTGCTTTCATCGAAGAATGTAAGCAACAAACCACCGCCGAAGCCGACATGGCAACGATGGAGAAAAAAGGCGTTGCGACTGGCATCACTGCGATTCACCCAATCACAGGTGATGAAGTGCCTGTATGGGCAGCAAACTTTGTATTGATGGATTATGGTTCTGGCGCAGTTATGTCTGTACCTGGCCATGACCAACGTGACTATGAGTTTGCAAAGGCCTACGGTCTGGACATCAAACAAGTCATCACTGCAGCAGACGGTTCTGATGTGAGCCTGGACGAAGATGCCTACACCGAAAAAGGCATTCTGATTAACTCCGGCGAATTTGATGGGCTGAATTTCCAGGACGCGTTTAATAACATTGCCGCATTCCTTGAAGCCCAAGGCAAAGGCAAGAAAACCGTTAACTACCGTTTACGCGATTGGGGCGTTAGTCGTCAGCGTTACTGGGGTTCTCCGATCCCAATGATGTATGACGAACAAGGTAATGAAATCCCGGTACCTTTGGATCAGCTTCCGGTGAAACTGCCTGAAGATGTGGAAATGGACGGTGTTCAATCTCCAATCAAAGCGGACCCTGAGTGGGCCAAAACCGAATTTAATGGCCAACCGGCATTCCGTGAAACCGATACGTTTGATACTTTCATGGAATCCTCCTGGTATTACGCCCGCTATTGTTCTGCGACCAACTCAGAGCAAATGCTCGACGAAGAAGCTAACTACTGGCTGCCGGTAGACCAATACATCGGTGGTATCGAACACGCCATCCTTCACCTGCTTTATTCACGCTTCTTCCATAAATTGCTTCGTGATGCAGGTATGGTAGATTCTGACGAGCCATTTAAGCGTCTGCTGTGCCAGGGCATGGTTAATAAAGACGGATCAAAAATGTCCAAGTCGAAGGGCAACACGGTTGATCCACAGGAAATGATCGAACAATACGGTGCGGATACCGTTCGTCTGTTCATGATGTTTACTGCGCCACCAGAGCAAACGCTGGAGTGGAACGACGCTGGCGTTGAGGGCGCACACAGATTTATCAAGCGTCTTTGGAAAGCGGTTCACAGCCATATTCAGTCTGGATCAGCACCAACCTTAGACACCTCTTCTTTAACAAAAGAGCAGCAAGATCTTCGTCGTAAAACTCACGAAACCATCCAAAAAGTGACTGACGACATGGGTCGCCGTCAAACCTTTAACACGGCCATTGCCGCAGTTATGGAGCTGACCAACAGCATCACACGTTTCGATGTCATCACCGATCAGGATCGAGCAAGCGTACAAGAAGCTCTGGAAGCGTGTGTGCTATTGCTGTCCCCGATCATTCCACACGTTACCCACGAAATGTGGAGTGCACTGGGCCACGAATCAACCGTAATGGAAGAAGCCTGGCCAGAGTTTGACGAATCGGCATTGGTTAAATCTGTGATCGAAGTAGTTGTTCAAGTGAACGGTAAAGTTCGCGCCAAGATCGAAGTGTCTCCGGACGCAGCCAAAGAGGACGTTGAAGCGTTGGCTTTGGCCGATGAGCACGTTCAAAAATTTACCGATGGTAAAACGGTACGAAAAGTCATCGTTGTACCAGGTAAGCTAGTAAATATCGTTGCTAACTAAGTGACATATTATCCGGGCAGCAAAGCACCAACTGCCCGGATAATTCTGTTGAAGGCTGATCTCATGTTCTTCTCAAACACGTTAAACAAACTTCTTGTTGTCATATTCGTTGTGCTTCTCTCCGGATGTGGCTGGCAACTTAGAGGCTATCACAGCTCGGCTTTGGACATTCCCGACCTGTCCTTAAGCACTCAACACATCAATAATCCGATGTTTGTCAGAGCCTTTAAAGATACCTTAGGCAGCGAATATGAAATCCAATTTTCATCCGATGCTCCTATCAAGGCCTCGATTACTCAACTTGCAGAGAAAAAGCGCGTCTCGTCTAAAGACCGCTCAGGGGATACTTCTGAACTGGAACATACCATCACGTTGACAGTGTCAACTACACTGCCAGACAAAAAGTCACAGACTCAAAGTTTTATCTCAGTACGCCGACAAAGTTACGACCAAGACAATCTGCTGTCCTCTGACTTACAAGAGCGATCTGCAAAACTACAAGCATACCAGGAACTCACTCGCCAATACGCCAGCTACCTTGCGACGCAATTAGGTAACTGATACATGGAAGTAAAGCCCTCTCAACTTGCAGGACAGCTTAAAAAACAACTTCACCCTATCTATCTGATTCACGGGGATGAAACCCTCATCGTGGAAGAAGCCTTGGACCACATTCGTTCAATGGCTCGAAGCGCAGGGTACTCTGAGCGCATTGTCTTTGATGTTGAAACCGGCTTCAGTTGGTCCGATTTTGCTGCCGAAGCCCAAGCCCTCTCCTTGTTCTCAGATAAAAAACTGATAGAGCTTAGGCTACCCAATGCCCGAATGTCTGATAAAGGAAAAGCACTGATAGACTATTGCGATCATGCCGACGGAGAAACCATCGTCCTGATACGGGCACCGCGTTTGGATAAAAACACGCAAAAACAAGCGTGGTATAAGACTGTTGATAAGACAGGAGTAGTCTCAACCGTTTGGCCATTAAAGCCCAGAGAAATTGAAGAATGGGCGGCTAAACACGCACGCGCTCAAGGTAAAACATTTGAATACGACGCGCTTCAATTACTCTTGGAAAAAACCGAAGGCAACCTGCTCGCAACTAAGCAGGAAATTGATAAGCTGGCTTTAGCGATCGAATCTCCAACCATTGACTTATCCGCCCTAGTTAACTCTATTGCCGACAGCGCCCGATACACCATCTTTGATCTCAGTGATAGCTGCTTAAAAGGCGACGTGATTGCAGCCTCCTCTATTTTCAATCACCTGAGAGCCGAAGGTGCAGAACTGTTGTCCTTGAGCGGTATGATCACCAAAGAGATTCGAACACTGAATATCTTAGTTAATTACCATCAAAGCGGTTCAATGGAACAGGCATTCCAAAAGGCCAAAGTTTGGAAGAATAAGCAAGGTTTATATCGAAGTGCCCTGCAACGCCTCAATAAACCAAAGCTGGAAAACTTGCTTAAAGCCGCTCATACCCTGGACCTCTCAGTAAAGGGCATGTCGGATGAAAATGCTTGGCATTTGTTTTATGAAATATGCCTGGCGCTGGCAGGTAATCAACAGTTAAAAATGCGCAAAACGGGCTAAGCGTTCTTTATCGGTGTTTTCTTCAATCCCATCTTGGTAAATTTATATCGGCACGCCTTTGAATACTCCTGCAACGTCGCATTAAATTTACCACATCTGAGTTCTATCCCCGGGTATGATTCCCCGTATACAGACAAAGACAAGGTAAGCAACAAGTCTTTATATTCCTCATTGAGAGTTTCATATTGCTGCTTGTAATCTTGGGCTTCTTGACGGATACGGGCAATTACATTGGTGAAGTGTTCTACTTTCTTTTGATCCTTTTTCGCTTCGAACTTCTCTAGTTGCACTGTACATCGGGCCAAGCTGTCTTGCTTTTCTAATAAGGCATTTTTGATATCTTCGATTTCGGATTTAAGTCGGGCGAGATCAGTACCCAGCTCAATTTCTGCCGTAACGTAAGAATCAGACCCCAGAATACCGACAGAAACAGAACGACGAACGCAATAGCGTCCGCCAACCAGCTTAGCTTTTCGTTTCGTTGGACCACCGACCACCAACTCTTCGCACTCGTGAACAAAACAATCAAGCAACTGATCTTTAACCGTTAACTTGCCACCTACTTTGATAGAAGCGTACTGAAGGTAACTGGCCTCAATATCCCCCTGAGCTTCAATGACAGCACTGAAAGTATCTTCAGCCCCAGTAGTACCATCTTCCTCAACTTTATGGCCTAAAATACCCTGTTTAACCAAAATGTTGCCACCTGCAATCAATGTTGCAGACTCAACTAAATCCCTGACGTGTATATCACCTGTGACATTGACTTTAAGTCCATCTCGAACAGGCCCCTTAATCATTACAGTACCATCAAACTCGATATGACCTGTTGTTAAATCCACTGTTTCCAGAACTAGAATATCATCCACTCGAATGACATCACGAGCGCGCATTGGCACACCGGAACGAGTCGCTATCAATTGATTAGGGTTATCAGCCGATACCTCAACACCTTCCGCAGTACTGAACGGAATATTTGGTGGTGCAATCGACATGATAGGTTCGCCGTAGATATTTACACCGTCAGTACTCTTCCTGGCTGGAATGCGCTCCATAACGACATCGCCAGGCTTAACGGTTTCAATCTCACCCAGATCATACATATCCGTTGTACCATCTTCGCGCTGTACCGGCTTCAATTCTCTGTCTTGGAAAGGAGTGACGGTCCACTTAAATTCGCAGGGAATACCCTTCTCGGCAGCGCGCCCTTTGGCAACGACAATAGTCGTCTGTGCCCCAGGTGTCATCGAAGATACCTGTGAACAAAAGTTACGGATATTTTGTAATTGAATCCCTTCTTTCACACCTTGTTT
>JBFHTA010000135.1:0-10650 GCA_041590855.1 Pseudomonadales bacterium | reverse complement strand
GCGCCCGACGTTTGATGCGGCAGCGCAGTGATTACGACATCACCCTCTTCCTGAAGGTAGGTTGCGCGCATCTTGATCGAACCACGGCCCTGCTCATAAAGTTTGACGATGTCTTCACGCGGGGTAATGATTTCTGCGTCGGTTGGGTAATCCGGCCCCTGAATCATTTCACACACTTGTTCCACACTCAGATCAGGTTCATCCAACAAACGAATACAAGCGCTGGTCACTTCTCGCAGGTTATGCGGTGGAATATCGGTCGCCATCCCTACCGCAATCCCGGTAGAGCCGTTCAGTAACACATTAGGTAAGCGCGACGGAAGAAGTGACGGCTCATCCAGCGTACCGTCAAAGTTCGGCACCATATCAACCGTGCCCTGCCCTAATTCAGACAATAAGACTTCGGCGTATTTAGCCAACTTGGCTTCGGTATAACGCATCGCAGCAAAGGATTTAGGATCGTCTGCCGATCCCCAGTTACCCTGGCCATCAACCAATGGATAGCGATAACTGAAGGGTTGGGCCATCAGCACCATGGCTTCATAACACGCGCTATCACCATGCGGGTGGAATTTACCTAACACATCACCCACGGTTCTGGCCGACTTCTTATACTTGGCCGTCGCTTTCAGCCCCAGTTCAGACATCGCATAGATAATGCGTCGCTGAACCGGCTTCAAGCCATCACCAATATGCGGCAACGCCCGATCAAGAATGACGTACATGGAATAATCAAGATACGCTTTCTCGGTGTACTCACTCAGCGAGAAGCGTTCAATACCGTCATCGGTATAACTGGTTTGATCCGTCATGAACTACCTTGTTATTTCTTTCTGAGAATGATGAGTAGCAGAGCCATCACCATCATGTGTCTGTTCAGGGTGCGCGGAAGGCACCACAGATGATACCGGTTGAATTTGTACCCGATAGTACGACATCTTATCGAACAGTAACAGTAATGCTGGCAAGAAAAGGAAATCCACCACCAGCGCCAACGCCAAGGTCAGCGCCATCAGAGTGCCGGTCGCCACACTGGGCGTGAAATGGCTGAACATCATCACCGAGAAACCGGCCACCAGGGTAATGGTGGTGATCAATAACGCCACCGCAACCGTACGAAACGCATAACGGATGGCCTCCGGTGCTGTCATGCCATGTTCCCGGCGAGCTCTGAGGTACTTACTCATGAAGTGAACCGTATCATCTACCACCACGCCAAGACTGATGCACATTACCACCGCCACCGAGGTGTCAATGTAGCCTTCGGTGAGCCCCCAAATGCCATACGCCAAAGCCGCTGGTGCAATGTTCGGCACCAAACTCAGCAAGCCCAGCTTAACTGAACGCAAAGACACCATCAGGATGACACTGATCACCATAATCGCCAGCATCGTGCCGATTACCAGACTGACCACGTTTCTGTGTACGATGTGCGCAAAGATCACCGCATAGCTGGTCCCTTCCGTCGCAAGTAATTCTGGCGCATGAGTTTCTAGCCACAGGCGGGCATCCTGTTCGATGCTGATTATTCGCCCGGAGTCCATCTTTTTCAGCGTCACTCCCACCCGTGTCGCCGAGCGATCAAGATCAATGGAGTCTTCCAGCCCTAACCCCATGGGTAACGACAACTCATACAACAACAGTTGCTGTGCAATCATTTCACGGGAATCAGGAATCCGATAGAACTCGGCCTGACCTTCATTCAGGTCACGATTCAATCGTTTAACCGTGTCCGATAAGGTATAGACATGCGCAACACCCGGTTGCGCCCGAAGCCACTCAGAAAAATCGGCCAGAGTCTGTTGATAGCCGGGTTCATAGATGCCGTCGGGAATCCCTGTATCAAGACTGAACTCCATTAGATTATTGCCACTAATAGTCTCGTTCATCCGCTCAACGGCTTGTCGAATTTCGAAGGTTTCATCATAGAACTCATGCCAACGCTCACTGAGGGTATTGAGCGACACGCAATAACACAGAGCCAGCACCACCAAACCACTGCCAATAAACCAACGCTTAGGGTATTTGATCACCCATTCAGCCAACGACAACAGCATCCGCTGCTGCACGCCCAGCGCAACGTCCTGATGTGACGCAGGAGAGGTTTGCCGTTGATACGACCTTGGCACTGGCAGCCAGAACAATAACGCCGGAGTTAAGGTCATCGACAATAACCAAGCCATCAATACGCCGACTGCAATCATATTACCCAGATCACGATAAGGCGGTGAATCACTGGTGTTGAGGCACAACACGCCGATAATGGTGGTTAGACTGGTTACAAATACCGGCCCGAGATTGATTCGAAAACTCTCCCGGATGGCCTGCGATTTTTCCCGACCGTCACTGAGCTGTTGAAAATAACTCACCAACAAATGTACAGAATCGGCAATAGCCAGAGTCATGATCGCCGTCAGCACAAACCCGGCAACGGGCGTCAGTTGAGTACCCAGCCAACCAAACACCCCCAAAGTGCCCAGTGAAGACAACGAGATAACCCCCAGTGAAATAAACATCCCGAAGGCACTTCGCAGCAACGCCCAAAGCACTATCAACAGCATCGCGTAACTGATAATAGCCAATGAACCCAAGTCCTGTGCCACAGCTTCCTGCATACTGACATTCGATGCCACGGAACCCGCCATCAGAAAGGTGTAGCCCGGGTAAGTTTGGCGATAGCGATCCAATAAGCCCCGTGCTTCTTCCAGCGTCTGCAGGCCAGCATCGATTCGCCCCTGACCGTCTTCCGGCAGTGCCAAACGCAACTGAATCACTGACGATTTCCCAACCGCGCTGATGACATTATTTCTAAGAGTCGGTTCGTCATAGGCGATTTGGCGAATACGCGCTACCTGTTCGTCTGATAGCCCGGCTGCATTTTCCACCAAATAATTAACCGATAACTCATCTTCATCGACATCAGTATGTTGGTAGTTAGTCAGTGAAGAAACCCGAATCACATACGCCAACCGCCAGGCGTCTTCGGTAAGGGATTCCAATAATGACAATCCTTTCGTATCAAACAGGTGCGTTGGTGCCTCTATGTACAACCAGAGGTTATCCATCTTGGAGAATTGCGCTTCCAAAGCATCGAAGGTCTGTAGCTGGGGATTATCATCACTAAAGTACACCCGGAAATCCGAGCTCAATCCAAGCCGGGAAATACCGGATATCAGCACAATGCTTACCAGCAAAGTAAAAGCAACGACCCACCGTCGGTTGCACTGGATAAATGAAAGGTAACCTTCAACCATGTCGTATCCCGGACGTTATGAGCTTCGTCCCCTTATGTACCTGAAATGTACCCAAGACCAAAGCCACTACTATCCGAAGCAGTTAACAAAACCGTTAGAGACCACCGGTGAACCAAGGCATGGAACCATGGATTATCCGTTAGGGAACCCGGAATATTTGCCGGTTGCGTTATTAGTCGGTTAATACATAGATCGAACAAGCAGGCCAAGCGTTCGGCTAGTCAAACGAAGAGCCAGAACCGAACAAGGCATCCAGATGATCAAGAATCTGGTTTTCCCCTTGCTGAAAGCCATCGTCCAAACTGGCTTCCAATTCGCCCAAATCGAAGCCTCCCAGCCCGGCCAAGTAGCCTATTTTTCTTAGCAGGCGCTCAAGAACCAATTGCTGGTCTGCATTGTATTTGTTGGTGACATCATGGATGGTTTCCGCCGCCAGTTCAACAATGGCATCCACCTCTTGCTTAACATCCCGGTTCATCCTGCACCTCCCGCCAACTTGGCTATGTATCTGAGGAATACTATCAGTATAAGACATTCCGCCTGAGGGCGAAGCTTCTGCACATTCAGCTCTGATACAGAGGAAGATCTGATCAGCCTAACAGCGGCAATCGCACCTTAAACTGCGTATAACCGGGTTCACTCTCAAAGGTCAGTTGTCCGTGGTGCTTCTCAACAATCCGCTTACAAATTCCCAGCCCCATACCACTGCCCTCTCCAGCCGCTTTAGTGGTAAAGAATGACTCCCAGACACGGTGCGTTAAGTGCTCCGGTATCCCCGGTCCATCGTCAGTAATGGTGACAACAATCGCCGCCCGGCCCTTATGCCGCTCCACGTAGGTTGCAATCTCCAACGTACCCCGGTTATCCATGGCTTGCAGCGCATTGTGAATCAGGTTCGTCCAGACCTGGTTAAGCTCATCGGAATAGCAATCCAGTAAAGGCAAATCCTCAAAGTTACGGACCACTTCACAACCTTGTTTGAACAATCCCCGATAGAGCTCCAATACGGTATCCAGACTGTGATTGATGTCGGTGGCAACCTTCTCTCCGGAGCTTTCTTTATGAGAGAAATGCTTGAGCGCAAACACCACCTTGGAGGCTCGTGCAGTGGCCGAATTAATGGTGCTCAGCCCCGCATGAATACTGAATAACTGATAGGCATTGCGTACCAGATCCAACGCATCATGATGCTCGAGATACGGCAGCAGCTCAGGCAAGGCATCCCGCAGCCCCATTTCAGCAAACAACAGCGCCAACTCTTCTGCCCATTTGACCCCGCGTTCTTCTAACAAGCGTTCCATCTCACGGCGAACCCTGCGTTCCTCCCGCGTCGTTAACGTGGCCTGCGCGTTAGCCCGTTTCAGCAACAAATCAAAGAATGCCTTGTCTTCCTCAGACGTCATGTCCACAAAGGTCGATAGATTACGGATAAAGTTTGAATATCCCTTTTCTGCGTTTTCTGAAGACGCCTGAATCGCACCTAACGGCGTATTAATTTCATGGGCAATACTGGCAATCAGCAGCCCCAGCGCGGCCATCTTTTCAGAGTGCACCAGCTGTTGCTGACTGTCGGCCAACTCGCGGGTGCGGTCCTCCACCCGTTTTTCCAGCGTCAAATTGTATTCTTCCAGCGTGTCGTAGGAGGTTTTCAGTCGATTGGCCATTTCAATGAAGCTGTCAGACAACACACCAACTTCGTCTTCCTTACCCCTGGGTAACTGCGAACCTATGGAGAAATCGCCGTCAGCAATGCGCTGAGCCTGCTGAGTCAGTCGTATCAAGGGAGCACTGAGACGCTGTGATAGCTGGGCAATAACCAGATAGGTCACTAACAACACAAACAATACAATGGCGAACGTTTTCAGGGTGCTGTTCCGGATACTCTGTGCAATCTCGTTCTGGGAACGACGAATCTCGTCATTCAGCTGCTGTAAGGAAAAACTGAGCACCATGTCGCCCCATTGCTGGGTGCCTATGTTGATGGGCGTGTAATAGTCCAACCAATGCGTATCTTCATGAACAGATGTGGACGACAGCACCTGCTCCACCGAAACATTACCGCTCGATACATCGAGCTCTATTTTCTGATGAAACTTGGAACTGGGGGGTTGATACTCTTTCTGCTGTAATGATAAATCTGAGGTATGTAGTACGACTTTATTTTGCCGATCCACCAACACGGCTACCTCTAAATCCGGATGATTCTGAACCAGCTGGCGCAATTCATTTGATAGGTAATAAAGATTGTAGGAGGCGATTTCATCTTCGGTTAATCGCCTAAGCTGATTGACCAATGCCAGAGCCCGTCGTTGCAGGTTTTCCTGCATCAGCAACACACGCTTTTCCAGTTCCGCTTCCAATAACTGCTTCTGACTGGTCACCTGAAACACCGCCAACAACACAGAGACCACCAACACCAAACCGATCATCGCTAATGAAAAGCGCTTGCGAATGCCGTGTTTGATTTTGAAGTCGGGGTGCGCCACTGAGTTGGTTTGCTCCATGCGATCACTGATTCCCTGGGGTCAAGTCACTGTTTTTTTTTGAAACAACAATGTAGAAACAATAACTTGGAAATACTGACTTGAAAACACTTAGTTGGAAACATTCAGATTCGACCATCGAGTCGTATCACGAGATCTTTTCCGTTTTGGCCTGTTCTATGGTTTCAGCCACTTGCTCAATCGTCCAGGGTTTTAAAAAGCATTCCGCCAAATTGGCGTATTTTTTTGAACGATCAATGGCCGACTGCTCCGCCTGACCGGTCAGCATAATCTTAATAATCTCAGGGTAGACCTGATGCAGATCTATCAGAAACTGGTCGCCTTTTACTTCCGGCATTAACCAATCTGAAATCACTACCTCCACCTGATCCCCGTCTTCGTGTAACTCTTCTATGATTTCCCAGGCTTCTTCCGCGCTCTCGGCAATTTCATACGAGTAACTATCGCCATAGAACCGTTTTAGCTGAGCCCGAATACTCATCAAAATGGTTCTGTCATCATCCACACATAGAATGTACTTTCTTGCCACTCTAAAACCACCTTTTAAATCTTACCCAGATGTAGGATAGTCTATACTCGTTCGAGAAAAATTGAGCTTTTCTGACCAGAAAAGCACTTACGACACAGTCGGTTATAAAAATTAATATAGAAAACTTACGGGATAATCAACTCTTCATGCGATTATTTGTGACCAACAAATACCTGTCTGCTCTGGTTTTGGGCTTATTGCTCTGTGCCAGTATGATCGCATCTGCAGAGAAGTTAACCTCGATCTATTTCTACGATCCCGAAATTAATATTAGTCGCAACTCGACACTCAAACAAAAGCTCGACCAGTTTCTGCTTCAGCAAGGTCGCTTTCAATTTCAGCCAGTTACTGACCGGGCCACCTTTTCAAAGCTCACCGAAACCGAGCACCAATCTGTATTCATGATGTCCAGTTGGCTGTTTCAGTCGTTGATTAATAAGCATGAGCTCAACGCCCGGTTAGTGGGCATCAAGAACAACACACCGTATTTCAAAAAGCTGCTGGTCATACACAAAGATCACCTGATCAACAAACCGGCCAAGTTAGTCATCGCGTCCACCGGTTCTTCTGCCTACAGCCAATCGGTACTGGGCGATATTTTAGCGCGCACTAAGCAACCCGGTTATTCCGAGCTGATCGCTCAATCCAAAATTCTCAGTGCGCCCAAAGATCTCGATGCCTTACTTTCAGTAGGCTTCGGCATGGCACAAGCCGCCCTCAGCACCGAAGACAGCCTGAAACAGTTACAACGCTTTTACCGTAACCAACACCAACAGTTACAGATCATCGGAGGCAGTACACCACTGATGCGTATTTTGGTGGTTGCGCCCAAGCAGGCCACCGCACTGACCGATAAACTCATTGATATCATAGAACACATGGGGCAAAACCAGGCAGGAAAGATTTCCCTTTCTCTGATCGGCCTGGACAGCTGGATGCAATTTAAAGATGCCGTTTCTCTCGCCCCGGACCTAACGTTCCAGGAGAAACCGCAAGGAGGCATGGAGCCATGAAGTTACTAGGCCGGGACACGCTATCCCGTTGGTATTCCAAGATCATACGCATTCGCTCGGCACTGACATATCCGCTGCTGATCGCCCTGATTCTGTTTGTACAAGGCTGTCAAACCACCAGCCCGATCAATCATTCGGAGAGGACGGCCAGCTCTGCCACTCAAAACATATTGGTGATCAACTCCAATTCTCACGTTGAAAGATATCGCATTGCAGAACAAAGCTTCGCCGAACAGGTAGGAGCCAACGCGTATCAATCCATTGACTTGATGGATGAAGATAACCCTATCAGCCGACTGCAGGCGGCCCTGAATACAGGAAAATTCGACAGCATTTACTGCATTGGAGCGAAAGCATTAGGCAGCATCGACAACATCGCACCGGATCAGAAAATTGTATTCAGTTCTGTCTTGAATTGGCGACGTTTTCAGGGCCAAGAGGGTATATCTGGGATCGCCAGTGACATTGCTCCGGCCTCTCAACTGGCCATGTTCAAATACTTCTTCCCGGACGTAACGACCATAGGTGTTATCTACAGTAAAGCAAATCAGGCCCTGATCAATCAGGCGAGACTGGCTGCCAATGAGTTAGGACTCAAGCTTAAAACCATCAGGACCCAGGACTCCCGATTAATTGAAAAACAGGTTTCAGAGATTGCCTCTGCGGCCCAGGCACTTTGGTTGATCTCCGACCCGATAACGCTGGCGTCGTCCGAACAAGCCAAATCGATACTGAAAATTGCAGACATGAATGCGCTGCCAGTGTTTTCTACTCACAGATTTTTCAGCAAACTGGGGGCAACCTTCACTATCAGCGCCGATCTGCCAACCATTGGCAGACAAGCGGCGGTATTGATTCAACAAACCACCCCGGAAACGAATAACCTCGTCCATCATCCGGTGGGCAGTTACATCAGCGTAAACCTTAAGAAGGTCAAACAGTATCAACTTACCCTGAACTATCAGGCATTAGACAGCGTTAATGAGCTAGTGGAGTAGCCCAGATTCAGGAATGCAGATCAGTAACCCTCACAACACTAATTCAACGCATAGGTGGCTTCCAGCATCAGATTCACACCATTTTTCGGGTAATCTGAAAGCATTACGCGGGGGCTTGGGTCTTGGTAGTGAGTATCAAACAGATTGTACACCGACGCTTTTACTTCCAGATTCTCAACTAACACGTCCCGTGCCAGTACAGCAAAATCGACGGTAATGTAGTCGTCAACATCATCCCTGGGATCTTCTGAAGACCGAATCGTTTCACCTTTATACAAGGCACTGGTATACAGGGAGACCTGTTCTGAAACGAAGTAATTAAAAGACAGGTTCGCCCGATGTAAGGGCACATTTGCCAGACGTTCGTTGGTAATCTCATTGGTCGGATGTTGATAAGTGTAGTTACCCGACAATACAGACCCGTCAGAGAAGCGCTGAGATACCTCTAACTCAACGCCTTTCACCTTCAGCTCTCCGACGTTGCCTGACGTATTAACAGCCGTTGCGGAAGGCTCAGGCGCAATCAAATCTTTAACTTTGTTCTCAAAGTAAGTGATGCCATAGGTCGATTTTCGTGTAAATTCCCCCCGAATACCGATTTCATAGGTCGTGATTTCTTCAGGACTCAACTCAGGATTTCCCACCACTGACGGGTTATTAATATTATACAACTCCCCAAACGTCGGCGCTCTGAAGGCAGAACCATAACTTGCAATCACACGTAGGTCGTCGTTAACCGACCAGGTTGCACTCGCTCTGGGGTTAACTGTATCACCAAAGTCACTGTAGTGATCGTACCGCACCCCCAGGATGAAACGTAACGAATCATGTGCATCCCAGATGTCCTGCAAGTAAACGGCACTGATGTCCCGGTTATGACTGTCATTCCAATTCATGGTTTCCGACACATCAACCAATGCCCCCGATCCGTTATTGGACCAAAAAGCCACATCGTACTGGCTCTGATGCTCATGCATGGCGCCTAGTAAGACTTTATGACGATCTGTCAGTTGGAGATCCAACTGCATATCTATGCCCGTCACATCGTGTTTCACTGGGCTACGTACAAAGAAGCTGTCGGGGTTGCCATTAAACCCTTCCGGCAGCAATTCCCAGGTGTTATCAAATTCAAAATGATCGAAATAGGTTTTAACATTAACGCTTAGCAGCGTCGAAAGCGCCTTGCTGTAGGCCAGCTCGAAAAAGTAATCAATGTATTCCTGATCCGACTCATTACTTAACACGTTGTTTGCCCCCAGATAAGAGCCACTTTCACGTTGCAAGTACCGTGCTTGCCCAGAGAAGTCTCCCACCTGAAAATTTACACTCCCCTCATATCGCGTTTGCCAATAATCCACATGGCCGGCCTGCCCAATTGAATCGGAGCGGACGTACTCGTCGAACCCGTTAGTGTCACTGACATGGAAATTACCCGCAACGGAGAGGTTATCCGCCTGATGCCCGAACTGGACATTGACCTTTTTGGTGTCATCACTGCCAACCCCGGCAGTAAATTCAGCCCCAGAAACGTCTTCAGCCTGTTTGGTAATGATATTAATCACCGCCATAAACGCATTGGTACCATACAAAGCAGACCCCGGGCCTCGTACAACTTCGACATGCCGGATGTCTTCCACAATAAATTCATTGAAGGCTGAGTTAGCCCCCCCATTAGCCAAATTCGTGTTAATCGGGTGGCCGTTTATTAGAAACAATACTTTCTCAGCAAAATCCGTTTTAACCCCCCGAACCTCTATCGACGACATTCCCATATTAAATTGGCTCACACCAAAACCGGGTAGGCGCTTCAAGGCGTCGTACAATGTTCTCGCGCCCATCGCTTTTAAATCTTCAGCAGTGATCACCGAGATGGTTGAACCACTCTTCTTTAAGGTTTCCCGGGTCTTGGTGGCAGTGGTGACATACACCTCTTCCTGTAGCCATTTAATTTCATCCTCCAATTGCTCGAAGACGTCCTCCGGAGATTGCTCAGCAACACTGGTCACAGGCAGCGACAAAACCAGACCAAACAGGACATTACAAAACAAGCGGTTATAAGACATTGTCGTGAGGCAAGACACTGGCTAGCTTCCTTATTAAAAACTCATCAACGGACATTGCGTCCCTATTGGGCACATATTAGGTACTCAAACTAAACCGACTTCCAACGACTGTCCAGCCATGATCCCTCATAAATAACTGAGCAACGCATTTGCAATGCCATAGTGGGAGATAGCCCATTGTTAGAGAGAACTGTAAAGACGAGTCTGCACCTCTCATCCCTGAGAAGTGCCTTTACGACCATAAGAGCAGGAAACAAGGCGACTGAAATGCCCTGCCCCCTGAGCTAAG
>JBFHTA010000134.1:0-10666 GCA_041590855.1 Pseudomonadales bacterium | reverse complement strand
CTGCCTGTGATATTGATACTTGTCGCATTGCTGTTCGTATGTTCTTCAGAAGCAAACGCCCAGACGCTTACCAGCCCGAACCATCAAACGGTTGTATTGGAGCTTTATACCTCCCAAGGTTGCAGCAGTTGTCCACCCGCTGAACGCTGGATTTCAGACTTTACTGACGATCCAAAACTTTGGAATGAACTCATCCCTATTAATTTCCGGGTCGATTATTGGGACTACCTGGGTTGGAAAGATCGCTATTCAAACCCTTTATTCTCAGCACGCCAAAGACGCTATCAACACATAGGAAACAGTCGCACAGTAGCTACCCCCGGCTTTATCGTAAACGGTCAGGGTTGGTACGGCTGGTTTTATAAGCGTGGGATTCGTGCAGAGAGCCTAAGTAACGCTGGCGTACTGTCTGTTTCTTTACCAAAAAGCATAAGATTGACTGAAGACACCCTATCAGAGCAACAAGAAGTAAAATCAGACAACATAGCCATTAACTATGAATTGCCCGTCAGCAACACCCCGCCATTAATGGCTCACTTGGTTATACTCGGCTTTGGATTGGAAGATCACATTGAGCGCGGCGAAAACAGAGGGGAAACCTTCGTACAGGATTTTGTGGTATTGGACTATGCCTCTCAGCCACTAGTTTCCGGCAAGAAATCAGCGCAAAGTACTCTGACTGCTCCCAAACGCCCAGATCACAAAGCCAGCCGTTTCGCACTGGCCGTTTGGGTTTCTCAACTCCATGATCCCAGCCCGATTCAAGCGGTGGGTAACTGGATTGAATTTACTGAAAAATGAGGTTTACTTGGCCTCATCTCCCAATTTCTTCAAGTTCTTGTCAAACATAGCCACCAACAAGAGTTCACCATCATCGGCGACTTTGAATTGTCCGTACTCAGCAATTTCAAACACATCGGCCTGCCCTTCTTCAAAGAAGAAGGCATTAGTTGCGAATTTTACAACATCATTGCGTAAACGATAGTTCATTACGAGTTGGTTCTTATTCAGAGGCTGCCCTTCATATAAGGCATCTAAATGGCCCACTCCCCGTTCATCGACATATACCACGATTTGTCCCTGTGTCGACACGTACCGACCACCCAACAAGGAATCACTTTCCTCTAGGGGCAAAACGTTAAAGAGATCGTTCGCTATTTCAAATCGCAACGCCATGTAATCGCCTTGCATCAAGGACCGGGGGTCTACGGGCGCAAGTTTGAGCAACACTGTCTGTCCATCAGCAAGGTGCTGTTCTTTTTGGAAAATGGATAAATTTACCAATATCAGACTGAGCAGCATCCCAACCAGTGCAACCCGGTTGAAGGTTCGGTTCGGATCGTCCTTCAACGCATAGGTGATTCGTAAGAACAGATTAACCTTCATTGCTTGGCCCCCATGTTTTCAAAACCATCTTCCGGCCAATCAGTAATACCATCCCTAACACCAACAATGTGAGAGACTTTACAAGCAAGGTGACGTCCAAAAAGTAATAGTAGGAACTGATATAAAAAAGCAGAGACACGACACCCAAGCCCATCAGCAACCGGTTACTGTTGTAGAAGCCTAACAACACAATCATCACGCCCAAACCAACGCCATAACTTTCAATAGAGATCAAACCTATAAGACCGCAACCGGCAATGGCTGCCAGAGTCTGTGGAGATTTTAAAGCAAAACCTAACGATTGCATCAATCTGACCACAACAAAGATCAACACCAAGGTCGTTAATAATTCCCCCACCCAGGGAGAAACCAGGACGTCCTCCTGCTTTCTGAGGTACCACACCAGATGGTGGGCCGAAAACATCAAGGTACCTTTGATGTAGACAATCGACAAAGTTAACCCATAAGCTACCGGTTCCAGAATTCGGGTAAACCGAGCAAGCGACAGTTCATTGAGCCATAACAGACTAACTCCCAACATCAATATAGGAACGAGAAGATAATCGAGTCCAGCATAGCCTGAGCTTCTGAAAACACAGGCAAAGTACCAACACAGCGCTGCGGCCATTGCAGATAACAATCGATGCAAGTAGTTAGGCATGATGATTGACAGCCCGGCCTGCAAACATCCAAACACTACTAATGACATCGTGGATTTCTCAAACGCATCGTCGAATACATCAAAGATGGCAATCGCCACCAGGATTTGCCCGGCTAAACTAATGGCCAACGCCAGATGTTCTAGAAACTCCTGTTTGGAGACTCGATAATCACGGCGATCGGCTTCCATCTTCATCAGCATCACATACGCTAATGCAATCATGCCGCTGCCGGTAAAAAAGCATATCACGGCACTTTCCAATATGTGCTCCAACGCAATTCCGACAAACCCAAACAAGAACAAAGCCGCCAGCCACCCGGAAAAAGCCATCAGAACTTTGACAAACCATGGGCTGGAATGAAGCGGAGTATCGCTTAGCTCACCTTGCGTCATCCCTTTTGATGTTAATCGCTGCCATAGCTCACGACGTTGCTCCATATTACTCTTCATGCAGCCACCTTGTGTGTAAGCTACGCAACCAATATGCGGCTCCAGCCCCCATACCAATCACAGAAAAAGACAATAATAAGAAGCTACCTGCATTATCGAAATCCAACATGTTATCGACCATAAAGGTCAATACAACGGATATGACGGACAAGCAACTGCCTGCAAGAATGAATAAATCGCGTTTTATAAATTGATAACCGTAAACAACGGCTACATACCAAAGGAGCCAAACCCAAAAGCCTTCCAGCCCCCAAGGCCGTACAATGGCATCAATGGCCAGCCAGGTAATACAAAAACCAGTCGCTGTGGCGATCACGCGAAGTGACCAGTCGTCACGTAACCAGGAAAAGATTTTGGCTGCGATTTCCCAGACTCCCCAAACCAGCAGATTAAACAGAAACAGAACCCACAAAAGTTCCTGCCCATGTAACATCGACCAAAACAATGAACCAAAGGTTTGATGGTACAGAACCAATGACAGATTCAGCAGCCCAACCCAAAGCACCCAAAGTATTGAGAAGCGGCCAACAAGAACCCAAGGAGTGATCAGCAACGCCCAATTGAAAAAGAGCTGCCAAGGGTCTGCGCCGGTTTGATAGGTCTGGCCGTAAAGTGCCATCAAAACCCCCAGCGAGATGGCCGCACAAAGCAATGCCATTTTGGCAGCCAGGTCTTTTACTGTTCTGGTCACGTAGACCATTGTTGCCAATAGAATTGCGGTTTCGACCATCGCAAACTTTGCAAATCGACCCAACTCCTGCCAGTTGTATGCAATAAAAAACAACAAAGAAACACTCAGTGCCAAACTGCCCAGAATCAACAACAGCTTATCGAGGAATTCAAACCACGCAGTTTTACCCGGGTGGATGTTTGCTTGGTCTATTGCCTGCTCAAGTTGCCCATTGGGTATGTTTCCATTTTCAGAAAATTCCAACAAGAAACGCCGTGCATTGGCTTTTTCAGCCGGTGTGGACATTGGATCACTCCCTTGAATTTCCATTAGCAAAGTGCATCTATACATAAATTGATAGCAGGCTTCGCTGTCTTATTCGTAATGACATCCATCTCAATCAAACAGCCACTCTAGTCAATCAGAAAGCTATTCTTTTAAACCAAATGCGGGGTGATAAATCACTTCCCCTTGAGGCACAAAATCTATAAACGGCAATGCTTGAAAGTAGCCGTCAGGTACATCCGCCAGGAAAAGCCCTGAATAGGATTTAAAACCAAACCGACTATAAAATGCAGGCTCGCCTAACAGCACGCACCCTCGTGCATTCAGCATGTTCAGCTCTTCCAGACCGTGGGTAATCAGGGCACTGCCAATCCCATGTTTTTGAAAATCAGGATGCACTGCAACCGGGGCCAGACCAAACCATTGTCGGGTTAGCAGCTGACTGCCAAACATCAATAAACCTGAGCGAATATCCAGAACAGGCACCTGACCAGAAGGATTGCTGCTTACGGGCGAAGAAACTGAATTAGCTGCCTGAGTCAAGGTATCCGGGGCATCAGAACCCCCTGATGGCTGATACCGAACATTAACCGGTGAAAACGCGATATGCCCGACCAAGGTATCCTCGTACCAGGCAACTAAAGACACGCTGAGCGCATTGGCGCTGCGCAGACCTCGGACGATATCAGCCTCAGTTTGATCGCTATAAGGAACTCCCTCAAAGGCAAGGCGAATCAACTGATCGATCTGATCAATATCCTCCGGAGTTTCGACGGCAATACGAAGTGCCCCGGAATCTGGTGACCCAGGTTTTGACTGATCTTGCTGCCCATCTTTCAACATCCTGCCCTCCTTAGCTTTTCAGGACCAACCTCTTAACTAAAGCACTTTTCTTCAACAAATGCCTAAATGTATCAGGCCGTTTCTTTAGCACTGCGCATAGATTGAACAAAGGCAACCAGAGCGAGCACAGCCAAACCAACCACAGCCCCCACGCCCAAGTTCATCAATACCGGGGTTACCTCTCCCAAAATAGTACCCAAACTCGGTAATTGGCCAGCGGCTTCCGATGATGCTTCAGTTAAATGATGTAACCAAGGCACGCCATGGGTGAAGATACCACCACCAACCAGAAACATGGCGACTGTTCCCACAACGGTCAGAGTTTTCATAAGTTTAGGAGCAAAGCTCAACAAGCCATTGCCGATCAAACCTAGCACCTTACTCCCTGCACCTTGGCTTGCTTCGCTTTTATTAACCAGCAACAAACCCGCATCATCAATCTTCACAATCCCGGCTACCAACCCGTAAACCCCAAAGGTAATGAGTAGCGCAACAGTGGACACCACCAAGGCCTGCATCTGAAAACTCACATGCTGAACAGTACCCAACGCAATAACGACAATTTCAGCGGAAAGAATAAAATCCGTCCGAATGGCACCTTTAATCTTCTTCTGCTCAAACGCCACCATATCTACCTTGTTGGAACGAACCGCTTCAACAAGCGCATCATGATTTTTATCGTCTTTATTGGGAAATAGCCAATGAATGACTTTCTCTGCGCCTTCAAAACACAAAAAGCACGCACCGAGTAGCAATAAAGGAGTGATCAACCAAGGCGCAAACACACTGATGGCCAGTGCAGCAGGTACCAGAATGAATTTGTTTTTGAACGATCCTTTCGCAACGGCCCAAACCACCGGCAATTCGCGATCAGCATTTACTCCACTCACTTGCTGGGCATTGACCGCAAGATCGTCCCCAAGTACACCTGCCGTTTTCTTAGCCGCCACCTTCGACATAATGGCTACGTCGTCCAGAAGTGCGGCAATATCATCAATTAATGTTAAGAGGCTTGCACCTGCCATGGTTTTTCCTTCCATACTAAAAATGAAGGAAAGCATACAGGAAAATTCTACGAAGCAAACCTCTTCGGTCCTTGAATTAAAGCCACAATGACTGAATTTTAATCACTGAAATTGATCACTGAACCCGTTCCGTTTGAATCAAACGCATCGCGAATAACACCAGAAGTACTCCAGGTAAATACGACCACTGCAAAGAACTTGTACCAATGGCCGCAGTCATTAGTAATACAAACACAGGATTCAGGAAGCCATAGGCAGCGACTCGTGTCGGACCGATTTTCAGTGTGCCGTACTGAATTAAGAAGAAGGACGCCAAGGTGGTAAAAATGGCCAAGTAAAGTATTCCGCCATAAACCTTCAGCTCTACTGCTTGCCATTCAATACTGCCAAGCGAGTTAGCAGACAGTAAAAATAGCCAAACACCGCCAGTTAAAATCACCCAAAATGTCATGATTTCCATCGGCTCACCCTGGTACATTCGTTTGATCATAGCGCTGTAAAAACTCATGCAAGTCACACCAAACATGAAAATTAAATCGCCGTAATTCAGCTCTAACCCTAAAAAAGCCGATAACTCGCCACGGAATACAATCCACAGTGCACCAAGTGTTCCCAGGGATAAGCCGAAGGCACGCCTCCCAGTGACCTTTTCACGGCTGATTAAAAAAGCAAACACCGCTGTAATGGCTGGCACAATAGTGTAGATAGCCCCGGTGTTAACTGCAGAGGTATATCGCAAGGCTTCGAACATCGTCCAAAAGCAGGTAACCAAAGGAATGCTCAACACACTGTAACGAACCAAAGACTTAATGGAAGGCAACGCCAGCCCGTTCTTGAGAAACACATAAGGCGCAAACAGTAGCGCTGCAGTAAAGAATCGCAGCATCATCATGACATCGGGAGGTAAACCATGCGTAATAGCCTTTCCTACAGGGAAGGATGTAGCAACCAGTGCAATCACCAGCACCATTAGCAAGTGAACATGCAGCTGGGAAGCTGGTTTTCCAGCCGCCATGCCGGATGATGCGTCAGCCCCTTCTAAAAACGATGCGGGCCGGGTCTGTGAATCTTTAGTCAATGTTTGCATAGCCTATTCACTCTTCTCCAAGAAGGAATCTTTACTTAAATTATGACGACCAGCTTACTTTGTTTCTGATAAACTAATAATCCTCTATTTCGAACAAATACTGTTGAGCAAAAGGAAACGATACAATGGAAAGTTTTGGCGCCTACCCGGTATTCGTGACAGTTGTTGAAACCGGAGGATTCTCCCCTGCGGCCAAAAAGTTAGGTATTTCAAAGTCAGCTGTTAGCAAGCGAATAACACAACTTGAAGAACATCTGGGCGTCAAACTCTTACACCGTACAACTCGCAAGCTGAGCCTGACAGAGGCCGGGGAGCATTTTTTCCAACATGCCAAGATTGCCAGTCAGGCAGCGCAGGATGCCGAAGATGCTGTCGCTCAGTTGCAAGGTGCTCCTCAAGGTCGACTTAGGATCAGCATTCCCATGTCATTTGGCCGCCTGCATGTTGCCCCTGTCATTCCCGAATTTCTCAGGCGTTATCCTAAAATCAGTCTGGAATTGGTCATGGACGATGAGTTTACTGATCTCATTGGCAGTGGTTTTGATATGGCTTTACGTCTTGGAGATTTAAAAGATTCTACTCTGGTCGCTAAGAAGCTGACCCACTTGAAAAATGTGCTATGTGCCTCTCCTTCATATATCAAAGCGTTTGGACAACCGAATACGCTGGAAGAATTAAAGCAGCACAATTGCCTGGCGTTCTCCTACTCTCAGGACGTCCGAGAGTGGTATTTCACCAAAGATAAAGAAACACGCGCGATAGAAATTTCGGGGAATTATCAGGTTAACAACAGTGAAGCCCTGCGAGAGGCAATGATTCAAGGGGTTGGAATTGGACGTTTACCGACCTTTGCAGCCAATATTGAGATACAGACCGGCAGACTGGTTAGGTTATTCCCGGACTACGAAATGCCAGGAAAAACCATGTATGTAGTCTACCCTGAGCGTCAATTTTTACCCGCAAAAGTCAGAGCCTTCATCGACTTCATGACGGAAAAGTTCGGTGCCGATATCCCCTACTGGGATGACATCTAAGAGCCATGCCAACCTTTCCGATGCGCTAGTTCCTAACCTGCTGTGTTAAGGCCATTTGAGTCAAAGATACAGCAATTGTTAACTTTTTCTCAACAAATGTTTTCCATATACCAGGATTATCATCCAATAAGAAACACCCTAAACTTCATCTCAACTTGAACCACACGTAAGAATTCATCGTATTTCAATTGGAGAGAAGCACATGGAACTATTTGATGCAATCAAACAACGTCGCTCAGTGAAACAATTTGACACCGAAGCGGTCATGAGCGAAGCAGAATTCAGGAAACTGATGGAAGCCGTTATCCTTAGCCCCACTTCTTACAACATCCAGCACTGGCGTTTCATCCGCATTACTGACCGCGAAACCCGCCTAAAAGTTCAGGACGCGGCCTGGGGTCAACGTCCTGTTGGTGATGCATCAGAAGTCATCATTATCTGCGCAGACATTGATGCCTGGAAAGATCGACCTGAGCGCTACTGGGCTGATGCCACAAAAGAAGCTCAGGACATGCTGCTACCAATGATGAAGAATTTCTACGAAGGCAAACCGGAACTGCAACGCGATGAAGCTATCAGAAGTACGGGTATGGCCGCACAGACGCTAATGCTTGCGGCTAAAGCCATGGGTTATGACACCAATCCTATGATAGGTTTTGATGCAGATGCCATGGCTGACATTATTCGTCTGCCGGAAAACCACGTCATCGGTCTCATGATCGCTGTTGGTAAAGCAACTGCACCGGCGAATCCACGAGGTGGCCAGTTACCTCTGGACGAACTGTTGTTCGAAAACCGTTTTCACTAAGCACTTTCGCTAAGCGCTTTTGCTAATCACTTTTCTTAACGATCAATCGATCCAGCTCTGATTACTAGGTTACTGCGGATCAGGTTAACAACCAATATGCCGATCCGCACGCTTTGCTTTATGTCCCTTGCGTGTCCTCTTAACCGTCACGGTGTTTCCTTGTTGGCAAGGGGCTTTTTACCATCTCAAAGAAAACGTTAGTCCACCACCTTTACAGAACCTGTCATTTCAGGATGTGGTCCGCAAATATAATCAAAGTTGCCGGACTCACTGAATGTCATGGTGAAGGTTTCATCCGGAAAGAAGTACTCCGGTTCTTCAGGGTTCAAGCGTTTGAACCAAACACTGTGATATTGGCGTTTCTCTTTATTCGTCCACACCACGGTATCACCCGGTTTTACCTCAATGTTCTGCGGAATAAATTGATATTTTATGATTTCGACATGATGAGTTTCTGCGGCCAGGTTTTGAGATAAAAAAGCCAAACCAACCAAAATACCAAAGGCTTTCATAGGCTCTCCTTAAATACAAAAGTCCTTAAACAAAAAATGACACTTGATCATAAAACCAAGTGTCTCTTTATATTTAACTAAAGAAAAAATCCCTAAAAATATTACGTTTCAACGCTTACCTGAAAAGTAAATACCAATCCGATTGGTGCTCTGCGATTCTGTTTTGCCAAGGGACCGGAGTTTGCATTCTGATCGCCTTGGCTATTTCTACTTCAGGTTCTTAACTTTATTGCTTCTCTGCGTTGATATCGGCATCGCTGTTACCAATACCCAGTTTGTAGCCCAGGGATACATGATGGAAGCGAGAGTCTGAGTAATCATCATGGATCGCGAATCCAAAGTTATAGACTTTGCCTTCTTCCAATGACACATCCCCTGGTTTGTCAGACTTTAACTTGCGCTTAACAAGTACAGTCCACACGCCGTTTTTAAGTTTCGCGTCAAACTCAGCACCTTGGCCTCCAGTCATGGTACGGTCTGCCTGAATATGACCATCTTCAACAATGTTTTTACCAGACTTGTAGCGAACGATGTCCATGTAACGACCTGCATCGAAGTCAGACTTGATCTCGTCAGCAGACTTGAGCTTGTCCCAACCGCCACGCGCTTTACCACGACGGCCTTTGATTTCAATCTTGGTACGGGTTTCACTCAGATACTTAGTAACACCATTGCCTAGATCAATTTGCTTAGCGAACTCACTGACCGCCAGTTTATCCTGATCCGGTGCATCCGGCATGTTACGGGCATCATGGTGACAAGTTCCCCAGCAGCCTGCTCGATCAGCGAACTCAACATCATCCGTAGACAACATCAGGGCTAACTTCATTGGGTTTTCAGGGTCCATCTTACCGCCATCCACGAAAGGTACTGGCGCATGTTCACCGTTTTCCCAGCTAAAGCGCATGTACAAGTACTCGGTGTCATGAGTGGCATCAACGGCTACGGTGAAGCTGCCACGTTTACCAGGGATTGGGCTGTCTTCCGCTTTCTCACCATTTACCAGCTTAGCCCCCATATCAGCGGTTTCCTTGTCGTGACAAGTTACGCAACGATCTCCACCTTTTGTGAATGGACGCGCACCACCGTGATCACGGCCATTTTGAATCCACTCGATAGAGGTTTGACCAGGGTAGAATATTGTGATCTCACGATTACCTGCTTTAGACCAGTTTACATTAATACTTGACGCCTTTTCGGTTGCCTTAGCTGCTTGCTGGTTGGAAGTTTTAACTATCTTAGGCGTATTCTGAGCTGCCATTTGGGCTGCAACTTCTGCTTTATAGCTTTCGAGCGCATCAGACACAGCACTGTCTATACGTTTCTGTTCTTTCTCTTTCGCTGCCTGTTTGGCTAAGAGTTCCTCTTCAGCGTCTTTGGCTTCTTTGGCTTCTATACGCGCCAATCCATCAAGATACATCTGAGGGACTTCACGCACGTATTCAGGATTTGGTTTCTCGATCTCTTCCAGCTCTTCATCAGTCAACATGTGACGAACACTGTTATGAGCAATGCCTTTGTGACAGTCAATACAGGTTTGGCCTTCTTTAAAGGCGTTTAAATGCTGCTTACGGGCACGTGGCTTCTGAAATTCAGGATTCATTGAATCAATCGTATGACAGTTACGACATTCACGGGAATCCGTTTCTTTCATGGCCTTCTCCTTTCCCCAAACAGCGCCATCCGCTTGGTTTGAATCCTGGCTTCGGCAGCCTGAAAACTGGAATCGGGACTTCACTGTTTTTTGGGGGAGTGGTGCAGAGAAATTACTGTATATTGGACCAAAAGAATGAATGGTGGAGTTGAGAGAAATGGACGCTTATAATCACGGCGAACTGCTGGAGCTTGCCGCCATGCGCATGCCCTTCGGCAAGTATTCCGGGTGGCTGCTCATCGACCTGCCCG
>JBFHTA010000133.1:0-10755 GCA_041590855.1 Pseudomonadales bacterium | reverse complement strand
GATGCCTTAATCATTTGTACAGGGGCCAGCGCTAAGTACCTTGGTTTGGAAAGTGAAGAAGCGTTCTCTGGTCGTGGTGTTTCTGCTTGTGCAACGTGTGATGGTTTCTTCTATCGCAACAAGCCTGTAGCGGTTGTTGGTGGTGGTAACACTGCCGTTGAAGAAGCGTTATACCTTTCCAATATTGCTTCTGAAGTAACCGTTATTCACCGTCGTGATTCCTTCCGTTCTGAAAAGATTCTTCAGGATAAGATTCGTGATCGTGCTGAAAATGGCAACATTAATATCAAGTGGTACTCTGAGCTGGATGAAGTTCTGGGTGATGATGCAGGTGTTACCGGTGTGCGTATCCGTAACAATCAATCCGGTGAAACCGAAGAATTAGCGGTTGATGGTGTGTTTATTGCGATCGGTCACCAGCCAAATACCAGCTTGTTCGAAGGTCAGTTAGACATGGAAGGCGGTTATCTTAAGGTTCAAAGCGGCCTTGAAGGTAATGCAACACAAACCAGTATTCCTGGTGTGTTTGCGGCGGGTGATGTTATGGATCATATTTACCGTCAAGCAATCACTTCAGCAGGTACGGGCTGTATGGCAGCTTTGGATGCAGAGCGCTACCTGGACAATCTGGAAGGTTAATGACTTTGCTTTGAGGCTCTTGCAGGAAGCCTCTGGGTAAGTCCTTTCGAAGTGTTCATATTGCACTATTATTAAAAGCTCATGAGCGATCATGGGCTTTTTTTATGTCTGATGGATTTTTATCAATAACTATGAATTTGTGTTACAAAACGTTACAGTACGCTTTGAGAGAGTGTCGTGTATTTATGTATAATGGCGCGCGCTTGCACATTTTAGATGGAATTGCTTGATTGCAATTGGGATGCAATTAAATATTCATTCATAGGTCTGGAAGGTCAAAGATGTCTTTATCTTATAAAACACTACTTGCAGCAGTTTTTTCTGTGTCGACAAGTGTTGCAGTAGCTGCTGTTAGTCCGCAGGAAGCCTCTAAGTTAGGTCAGGAATTGACGCCAATCGGCGCTGAAAAGGCGGGTAACGCAACGGGAACAATTCCAGCATGGACAGGTGGGTTAACCGAGGGGCCTGGTGGTTACAAAAATGCCCAAGGTTATATCAATCCGTTTGCGAGCGATGAGCCTGTTCGAGTAATTACTGCCCAGAATTATCAAAAATACGCAGATCAGTTGACTGATGGTCAGAAAGCTATGTTCCAGCGCTATCCTGACACTTTCAAAATGCCTGTGTATCAAACACGTCGTACAGCGGCTTACCCTGATTTCGTTTATGAAAAAGCCAAAGCCAACGCAACCACTGCTGTATTGGTTGATGGGGGTAACGGAATTGACAAGTACGATGAGACGGTTCCTTTTGCGCTTCCACAGTCCGGTGTTGAATTGGTGTGGAACCACGTAACTCGCTATCGTTCTCGTGACATTCAGCGTACGGTTGCGCAAGTAGTACCAAATGCAAACGGCTCATTCAATCCGATCGTATTGACCGACGAATTGAAGTTTATCGGTGATCCGTCTGAAAACAGCTTGTTCTACTTCAAGCAAATTATTAAGTCGCCTGCGCGTTTAGGCGGTAACGTTCTTTTGGTTCAGGAAACCATTAACCAGGTAAAAGAACCACGTCGTGCTTGGGTTTATAATGCAGGTCAGCGTCGTGTTCGTCGTGCACCTCAGGTAGCTTATGATGGTCCGGGTACTGCATCTGACGGTCAGCGTACTGCAGATAACTATGACATGTTCAATGGTTCACCTGATCAGTACACATGGGATCTTAAAGGTAAGAAAGAAATCTACATTCCATACAACTCTTATAAGTTGATGGATAAGTCTGTTTCTTTGAACGACATCATTAAAGCCGGTCACATCAATCAGGATCTGACTCGTTATGAGCTTCACCGTGTATGGGTAGTTGAAGCAACATTGAAAGACGGCATTCGTAACATCTATGCGAAGCGTACTTTCTACTTCGACGAAGATTCATACTCAGTGGTGTACGTAGATCACTATGATGCGCGTGGCCAGTTGTGGCGTATTGCTGAAGCACACAGTGCTCAGTTCTACGATGTGAATATTCCTTGGTATGCGATGGAAGCCTTGTATGACCTGAACAATGGTCGTTACTACACCTTTGGTTTGGTTAACGAGACTGAAGGTTATAACTTCGATTACCGTAGTTCCAAGAAAGATTACACGCCGTCAGCACTTCGCAGAGCTGGTGTTCGTTAATCTCTTCGAACCTATAAAAAGGAGCCCAAACGTGGCTCCTTTTTTATTGTCTGTGGTTTATAAGGCTGCAAAATATGGCGTTTAAGCCGATTTAAAGTGGTTGCTGAAGATTTATGCTTGGTTTATTCGATGAATGTACCTGAGTGATAAAACCATCGACCGGCTTCACGTACAAACATCGACTCTTCTTTTAATACGCCTGAATTGCCTTGTTCATCAAGATAAAAGGCTGCAAAGCTTACCCAACCTTTTTTATCCGTTACTTTTCCCCGCTTGGTGTTAAGCACTTTCAATTGTTGCCATTGTGTTTTGTCGTTTGCCAGTTCGAGTTTTGCTGGGCGGCTTGATGGATGCCAGGTATTAAACAAGTACTGTTCGTCCTTCAGGCAATAGGCTGTGTATCGGCTTTTCATTAAGGCTTTTGCTGTTCTGGCCGGTTTGGTGCCATTGATGTAAGGCACACAACATAAACTGAACGCCTTATTACTGCCGCACGGACAAGGATCAGAGGATTTGATTGTGTTGGCTATGGGGCGGGCTTTAATCATGGTGACTCCTCTGTGTTCACTGTTTGGTGGAGGCTGAAGTGTGAAAAATTAACGTCAATCGTGATGGTCAATTCGTTAAGGTTCAATAACTTTTCGCGTCCAGCGGCTGGGGCCTTCCACTGGTGTGGCGTCATAGCTAATAAATCCCGAATCTGTTCCTGAGAGTTAAGATGGTGTTGATATTGATAGGGTTGCTGACTTTCTAGGGTAAAGTGACTCGACAAAGAAGCGGATGGATCGAGGGTTTGATCTTTGACTTTTGGGTAGAGTATTTCCCGCATCTCAATCAAATGTTGCTTACCAGTCGTTACGGTTATTAATCGGCCGGATTGACTGATCGCCCTGGCAATACCTTCAGGCATCAAACGGGTAAACAGGCAGACGATTAAATCCTGGGAGTGAGGTATTACCGGAATGTCGGCTCCGGAAGCAACCAGCCAGGTGATCTCCTGACTACGTTTCGCTGCGTGTTTAACGGCGTCTTTTGAAATATCCAGCCCGCAAAGTTCTGTTGTCTGCTGGCTGAAGGTCTCCTGATTTAGGGCGTTTAGTAATCGTTCGGTGTAATAGCCTTCTCCACACCCCAAATCCAATACTCTGAGTGGTGAACCGGAAACTTTTTGGCAGTATTCCTGACACAGGGTGTTGAGCTGGTCTGATATTGGTTGGTAGATACCTGTATTCAGAAACTTTTGGCGCGACAATACCATTTCAATGTTGTCACCAGGTTGTTTTGAGCGCTTTTTATTCGACAGTAAAAGATTGAAGTAGCCCTGTTTTGCTTGATCAAAGCTGTGTCGGTTGGCGCAGATAAGCTGTTTATCACCAAACGAGAGTTGCTGCGTACAAATAGGGCAGGTTAAAGAGGTTGATGGCATAGTTGTGCAGATCGTATTAGTCAGGTGGTTAGTCCCGGCAATTGTTCAGACAATCAATAAAGAATTGGATGAACGGGAAGAAGATGAATACCGAGATTTTGATACTTTCTTATAATATCATAGGTAGTCTGTATTCTATTGAATTGAGGATGATTTATGCTCCCCAAAGAAAAAAACGTTGAGCGTTTGCAATTGAACCCTGATGAACTCGCTCAAATGCTGGATAAAACTTCTTGGGGGAATGATTTGTCATGGGATGAATTGGTGACACTGGGTAAGTTCATTCAGGCCTTCAAAGTCCGGCCGAATACCGTGTTGTTTGCCGAAGGTGAATTGAACCAAACCATGGCGATTCTGGTCGAAGGAAAAGTGGAAATTTTTAAATCGACCTTAAACAATGAAAAGAAGTCTATTGCTAAAGTCAAAAGTCCACAAACTTTTGGTGAAATGAGCCTGATAGATGGCCAGCCACGATCTGCAGAAGTGATGGCAGATTCAAACTGTATTTGCTTGTTGTTAACCAAAGAGAAATTTATGGCGATGAGTGAACGACAACCGCAGCTTGCGTTTAAGATTCTTTGGAAAATATCCAGCCTGATGAGCCAGCGCCTTCGACAGGTTAGCGGTCAATTGGTGGATTTAGTCTAACAATTGGCGAGCCTCTATTCGTCGATTTGTCACAGTACGGTATATAATCTGCATTCTATATCGCTAGTTGATATATGAATCTCTAAGTATGTCTATCAAAAGGGTATAAACTCAATGATACAAGGTGTGATTAAGGACTTTCTCAAATTGGAATCAGCATCAGGTATTTTGCTAATCATAGCTACCGCGATCGCTTTGATTTTTGCCAATAGCCCCCTCGACCAATATTACGAACTCTTTTTGTCAACACAAATGGGGGTAGAGGTTGGTACGTTTGAAATCAAAAAGCCTCTCCTTCTGTGGATTAACGATGGCTTGATGGCGGTGTTTTTCTTTTTGATCGGCTTGGAGCTCAAACGAGAGCTGGTTGAAGGGGAGTTGTCTGACCCTAAACAAATTATCATGCCTGCTGCCGGTGCGGTTGGCGGTATGCTGGTTCCTGCCTTGGTTTATGTCTTTTTTAACTGGGGCAACGAGCGGGCAATGGCTGGCTGGGCGATACCTGCAGCGACGGATATTGCGTTTGCTTTGGGTGTGTTAGCGATGTTGGGAAGCCGGGTGCCTGTGGCGCTTAAAGTATTTTTGGTTTCTCTCGCTATCATTGATGACATTGGTGCGATCATTATTATCGCGATCTTCTATACCAGTGATCTGTCGGTTGAGTCGTTAGTGGTTGCTGGCTTATCTATCGCGTGTTTGGCAATTCTTAATAAACGAGGTGTGGTTAAGATTGCACCGTACATTTTGGTGGGCTTGGTGCTCTGGGTGTCGGTGCTGAAATCCGGGGTACACGCAACCTTGGCTGGTGTCGTGTTAGCCTTCTTTATTCCGTTAAAACTTAAAGACGAACATGGCCAATCGCCTGCTCGTCAGCTGGAACATGATCTCCACTCTTCGGTGGCTTTCGTTATTGTACCTATCTTTGCCTTTGCCAACGCCGGGGTTGATTTGCGTGGTATGTCGTTGGAACGTTTCCTGGACCCGGTACCAATCGGTATTGCGCTAGGTTTGTTCGTTGGTAAACAATTGGGCGTGTTTGGCTTTGCCTGGTTGGTTATTAAGCTAGGGTTTGCCAAATTGCCAAAAGGCGTGAACTGGGTTCAGTTGTACGGTGTTGCCATTCTTTGTGGCATTGGCTTTACCATGAGTCTTTTCATCGGTTCACTGGCGTTTGAACAAACGGGTGAAAGCACGACCTTTGATGATCGTTTAGGTATTTTGTTTGGTTCCTTCCTATCGTCAATCGTAGGCTTCCTGCTTCTTTACAAGGCCTTGCCTAAAGCTCAGCCAGAGGTTGTGCAGGCAACCAAAACATCATCTCACTGATAAACTTAAAGCAATAAAAAACCGGTTCAGATGAACCGGTTTTTTTGATTTTTGGGGGTGGGTTTAATCAGTTAGTTACAGCTTATAACCAACACTCACCATGTACACCAACGGGTCGATGTCTACGTCTGCGTTAAGTTCTTCACCACCCAGTGGTAAGGATTGATCCAGTTTAACAGTCGCTTCGGTATCAATATCAATGTGATAAACAGAAGCATTCAGCAGGAAGTTGTCAGTTAACATAACGTCCACGCCAGCCTGGAATGCCAGACCGAAAGAATCGTCAAGATCCAGATCGTCGAAATTAGCGCCATCAGACTCATCAAAGAACCAGGTGTAGTTGATGCCAGCACCCACATATGGTCGGAAGGTATCTTCCTTATCAAACAAGTAGTATTGCAATGAAACGGTTGGTGGCAGGTGCTTGGTAGAGCCTACATCATGAGTGCCATCTAATGCTGTTCCGGTATTTGCTAGCGTAACTTGAATGTCATGCTCAAATGGTGTGGCTGCCAATACTTCAACACCCCAGTTGTCTGAAAGCATGTAAACAAAGTTTAGGCCTAGCTGGGTATCTCCGTCTGCTGCAATGTTTGAGTCAGCACCTAGCGCTGATACTTCATCAATATCGTTAGTTGTCGCATCTTTAGGGTCTACATTGGCGATACCCGCACGAACGATAATATCGCCAGCTTCGTGTGCATATGTTGCCGTGGCACCTGTCAGGGTTAATGTTGCAGCTAATATAGCAGAGCTTAACTTGTTCATTTTCATAGCTTTCTCCAAGATCGCAGAGCACTTTTTGATTGTTGTATATTTGATAGGCGTAGTTTATGGAGGGCGGGATCTTGGTTATTGATATGAATCAATTTTGATAATGCCCATGATGGATAAATGGGTATATTCATTAGGGTTATTGATCCAAGTCAGTGTTGTAGTAAACCTAAATGTATGGTTTTGGTGTTGAAAGCTCGTCTGGTAAAGCTGAAAGGCCCGGTGTTACCACCGGGCATAGTTAGAATCTTTACTGAGTGTGTGTTTAGCTAAGCTGGAGATGTGTAAATCAGGTATGGGAATGTGGATTTTCTGGTTTAGGTCAAAAGTAGATTCCCCACTCCAGATAGAAGGTTACATCGGCAGTTGAATCTGTTTTTATGTCTTCAGTAAATGCCAATTCCCACTGATGTTGACTTTCGGTAATCCAGGTCACGCCTAATGAGGTTTGCAGGGCTTCACTTTCTATGGGTTCAAGCTCGCTTTCAGACACTTTCGTGTGGCTCTCTAATTGGGCTTTGAGTGTCACATTAGGGATGACAGCCCAGAACACGCCGGTATGTAACGTTGTAAGGTAGTTCTTTTGATTTCGGACTTGGTCGGAGTCGCCAAGGTAGTGTTGGCCAACTTCAGCAGCAAAAGCCAGAGATTCTACCTCGAAGAGTGCCGTTTTAAGGTAGCTGGCGGAGATACCGACATCCCAGCTGCCACTACCCATTAATTTGTCTTCATCGCCAGTCGGTGCCTTGATATGAAGATGTAAGGTAATGGGCGTTTCTTCAGAGAGTGTTTTACTGACTTGCAGTCTCAGATCACCAAGTCCGTCTTCATCGTCTGTAATCAGGTAATCCGTGGTTGAGCCGTTTTGATAGCCGTAAACCAGTTCATTTCTGGGAAAGTCGTCTCGACTGCCTTCTCTGAAATTGAATACTTCATGCCACTTATCAATGGAATTATCCAGAAAACCACTGGAATGACGCATTAACGGAAATTCAGCGGTAATCTGCCAGCCACCGTCAAAACCTATGGCCCAACTTGGGGTGAGTCGCCAGGTTTCCCCGTCGAAACGGACGAGCTCTGATTTTTGATCCATGGTGACTGCGCTGCTTACCACTTCTGCTTTTAACTGAACCCGTTGTTGGCCTGACGACAGTAATTGCGTTTCAGACATTGCAGGTAGGTTAAATAAATTCTCTATAGGTGACGAAAAACGACTGTTTAGCGGGTTGAACTCGGATGCAAACAGCGCATTGGGTAATGCTGAGCAGGTGATTAGAGAACATAGGTAAGTAAGTTTGCGCATTCTGATCATTTTAATCCTTTAGGATATTGTCCATAGTTGGAATATTACCCATCCTAGAGAGATAGTTGGGACATAGCAATCCAAGTGTATATTGAGTAGGGTAATCCAGTTAATCGACGTGTTTGTAAGTATTGTAATTCTAAAGGGAGAGGCATGGACAAACTAATCAACGCTCAAGGAGTGCCACAATATGGTTGGATACAAGAGCCCGTAGGTGAGGTTAATTATCTAGACTTCCCGCTCACAAACACAATGGATAAACTGCAAAGTCTTGCAAGTAAAAAGCGTAAATTCAATCAGTTTCACTTTATAGGAGTGCTTAGCCCTGAATTCATGGCTGGTTTGGCCATCGTTGACTTAAAACTGGTCAGTAACTGTTTTTTTTACGTTTGGACGAAAGACCAGGGGCTGATAGTAGAAAAGAGTATTTTAAGCCCGTTTGGGCGAGGAGTGGATATCTCTACGTCGCCTGATCTGGCGCGCTCCAGTTTCTCGTTTATGGGCCACCGAATGACGATTGATCAGGCAGGCAGGGAAACTCAGGTAACATTGAAAAGTAAACAAGTCTCAGCAAATTTCAGCCTGTCCCAGAATGAAGGTTATGAGCCTTTGAGAGTGTGCTCCCAAGCAGGCTATACCGGTTGGGTATTTACTCAGAAAACAGCGGGTTTGGTGGCTAAAGGTACCTTTACCGTCCATGACAAAACTTACGATTTGGGTAGCATGAACGCCTTGGGTAGTGTTGATTGGTCCTGTGGGTTTATGCGTCGTGAAACAGCTTGGAATTGGGCCTGTTTTTCCGGGCAGGATGAACTGGGCCGAACCATTGGTTTAAATCTGGCATCTGGTGTTAATGAAACAGGGACGACCGAAAACGGGTTGTGGGTGGATGGTAAGCTATACAAGCTGGATGGCGTAAGGTTCGAGTTTAACCGGCAGGCTATGGATCAACCCTGGAAAGTGCTATCTGAATGCGGACGAGTCGCGTTAGATTTTCAGCCGCAAGGATGTCGATCAGAAAAACTCAACGTGGGCGTGTTAGCATCCAACTTCAAGCAAATGTTTGGTCATTATTCCGGCTCTATCATGGACGACGAGGGTAATCCGGTGGTATTTTCCGGCGTCCCTGGTTATGCCGAAGATCATTACGCAAAGTGGTAGAGTGGTAGGGTTACTATTGATTTAGCCCCTAATAAAAAAGCGCGATCATTGATCGCGCTTTTTTATGTGTACAGATGGCTGACTGTTTACCTTGATTATTTCTCTGGCAAGGTGATGTTCAGCTCTAATACTGAGCAGTCTTCTGAATTTTCCAGTTGCACCTGGACATCATCGTCCTGAATGGATACATACTTGCGAATAACCGATAGAATTTCCTGCTGCATTTGCGGTAGGTAATCCGGTTGACTACGAGCGGTACGTTCATGGGCAACTATGATTTGTAGGCGTTCTTTTGCGATGGAAGCAGTGGCCTTTTGCTCCTTCTTGAAATAGCTAAAAATACTCATTTCTTAGCCACCAAACATTCTCTTCAGGAAGCTCTTTTTCTCCGCTTCAAGGAAACGGTATTCAACTTGCTCACCTAGAAGACGTGACACCATGTCTTGATAGGCTTGGCCAGCATCACTGTCGTCATCCAGAATTACAGGGGTACCCTGGTTGGAGTTTTTGATCACGGACTCGGATTCCGGGATTACACCCAATAAAGGTACTGCAAGAATTTCTTCGACGTCTTCAACCGACAGCATTTCGCCTTTTTCAACGCGAACCGGGTTGTAGCGGGTAACTAATAGGTGCTCTTTAACGGTTTCACCAGCTTCCGCTTTGCGTGAACGGCTTTGCAGAATGCCAATGATGCGATCAGAGTCACGTACAGACGAGACTTCAGGGTTGGTGACGATAATGGCTTCATCTGCAAAATACAGAGCCATCAGTGCACCGTGCTCGATACCAGCGGGTGAGTCACAGATAATGTAGTCAAACTCTTTAGCCAGTTCGTCTAAAACTTCACCAACGCCTTCTTTACTCAACGCATCTTTGTCGCGCGTTTGAGATGCGGCAAGAATGAAAAGGTTGTCGCAACGCTTGTCTTTGATTAGAGCTTGCTTCAGGGTTGCTTCTTTGTTGATGACCTGAACGAAATCAAATACGACACGACGTTCACAATTCATGATGAGATCCAGGTTACGTAAACCTACATCAAAATCGATAACGACGGTTTTGTGGCCACGAAGTGCGAGGCCTGTGCTGATAGCAGCGCTGGAGGTTGTTTTACCAACACCACCTTTACCTGAGGTGACAACGATAATCTTAGCCATGTCAGTCCTGTTCTTGTAATTCTATCCCTGCGGGCGTGAGAGTCTTCCGGCGATTATTGGTTAAAGCGTATCTATATGCAAGTGGTTTTCTTTGAGCTCAATTTGGCTGCTTTGGCCGATTCTACTGGGCGGTAGATCATCACTGACCTGGTATACACCTGCGATTGAAATCAGCTCGGCTTGCAGGGATTGGCAGAAAATTCTTGCTTCTGAATTTCCGCTGGCACCTGCGATGGCCCTGCCTCTAAGGGTTCCGTATATATGGATGTTGCCATCGGCGATAACTTCCGCTCCCTGACCCACCTGAGCAAGAATGATCAGATCACTGTCTTTGGCGTAAATTTGTTGCCCTGAGCGAACCGGAGTTGACACAATTTTGGTGCTGACAGGTCGGCTTTCTACAACAATACTAGGACTTTCTTCCGACGAGTGGCTTGCTTCTGCTGGGCTGTCGAGGTCAACAGAAGACGCCGATTCAGTGAGTTCCAGTTGTTGAGGTGCCGAGTTTTTGGTCACAGTTTCTTTCGCTGATGCTGTTTCTGTGGGTATTTCTACTTCGGGGGATGTTTGTGACGTTCCCTCTAAGGCAGTTGAAGTATCCCCAGCTGCTTCAATGGATTCCTTGGCTTGTTGCGCCCGTTGTTGCAGCTTGTTTCTCCCTGGTGGAATCCAGGCCAAATCCAATTCCTGAGCAAGAGCTTT
>JBFHTA010000132.1:0-10812 GCA_041590855.1 Pseudomonadales bacterium | reverse complement strand
TGTCGGACTTTTCCAATACGCCATTGATGTACAGACGCATACCACCAGCACCAAAAGCAACTGCGACATGGTGCCACGAGTCCGTTGTCACCCGAGTATCGCTGAATAGCTCATACGTCTTGCTGGTGCTTTGCAATCGATAACGGATGCGACCATCGCTCTCTAATAACAGGGTCAAATGCCCTCCGTCATCATTGTCACCCGAATCTTTGGAAAGTAACCCTTGTCTTTGGCCTAACCGATCCGTCTGAAACCAAAAAGCGATGACACCTTCATCGAGTAAAAAGGCATCTTCATGCGCTATTTCCTCAAAAGTACTGCCATCAAAATCTGTCACGCCCGATTGTTGATAAACAACATCGTCGGCATTGCCGTCCCCTCCTGAAGGATCATCCGGGTCTGAGTCAGATCCAGTGAGAGTAAGCTCAATAGACGCAGTAGCAGCATGAGTGCCGTCATCCACCTCAAGGGTTAACACGTAACGGCCCACCGTATCGGCGATAAACACCGTCTGCTCCGAATTTTCAGCCGAAAGCACAACCTGGCTATTGTCCGGTTGCTGAGTCACCCTCCATTGGAAACTAAGCGGATCACCGTTCAGATCCTGACTTCCGCTCCCATCGAGCAGCAAATCCTGATTGATATTCAGATCGGTGGTTTCCGCATGAATAACCGCAGTGGGCGGATAGTTTCCGGGCTGCCCTGATTCGTCATGTTGCAGAGCACCAATATCGATGCCGGAACGGGGGCTCGACAAAAAGTCGGTTGTAATGATGTCCGCAACAGCGCTCGAACCAGTGTTCACCAACGGGCTCAAAGGAGACAGATGGAACTCAAACAGAGTCAGATCGATATTTACCTGTGGGTCGCCAGTAACGGCATTGTGGTCCTCCGTTGGGATATCACAGCCACCATAATAAGCGTTGCTGTCCAGAATGCTGAACCGACCATCGACACAGCCGGTGTTACTTCCTGGCACTTGATGGAAAACATTATTGATCGCCCGGGTACTTAATACGTCATCCCCATGGACATCCAAGCCTAATCCGGGCGTATTGTAGAGTGTGTTGTTGTAGAAATAAGCGTGACCATTGTTATGGTACATAGCACCGTAACCTTGCCCACAACCAACGATGATGTTGTTGTACACCAAGGTCGGCTCAGGCTCTTGGGCTTCACCACGATCCCAGGACAGATCAAAGATACCGATCGCTCGGCTTGGATAAGGGCCACAATCAACCAGATTATGACGAATATGATGCGAAGCCAACGATTGATCGGAACGGCAACGCTGTTCTTGGCTGTTAACAACAATGTGTGGGCCACGGCCAAAGGAATTATCGTAAGAGTAGTTATAAGCCACATCCGCCCCTATCGAATCAGCACACCCCGACAGGTAGATGGAGTGATCGAATCGGCTTTCAGTGCGCGAACCGTGGACGGCGTTCGCATAAAATTTCATGCCATTGCTACCGCCCACCAAAATACCCGTACCCTGAACAAATTTCTGGGTACCAATGGCATCATTACCAATCACCCGACTAAACGGCCCGGCTTGGATACCCGAGCCAAAGGCGTCGGTACTTAACTTCGACAAGGTTATATAAGCGGAATCTATTTCGATGCTTTTATTAAACTCGACGCGCTCTCCATGTGTCATCGAATCAAAAACGGCTTTTTCATTAGGATAACCGACAAAAGCAATGGGAAACTCAGCCGTACCGGAAGGTTCACTGCTGCGAACCCAAATGTTGGATTTACCGCCGTTATATTTTTGATCGTAAATACCTTCGCGAAAATACGCGATATCACCAGGTTGCATCACATCAATAAAGTCAGAGAGATCCGACCAAGGGTCTTCTAACGAACCGGTTCCGCTGTGCGGATGGTTAACGTCAACAAAATAAATGTGGCCCTGACCGATTCGAAAGGGGATAGACACCGATGTGACGCCATTTACGGTCACCGAAATCTCACCTTCGCCTTCCGCTATTGCGTTATTCAACTGAAAGGTGATGGTCTCCAGAAAGGGCACCGGATTGGAGGTTTCCCCCCAGGAGTCCACATAATCACTGTCCGATTGAAGTTTAGTGCCGTTCACCGTAACGTAACTGTTTCCTCTGGCACTGCCGAAATGACGTCCCCAGAGAGTCACTACGGCCCCTTTCTGGGGTTCGGTTTGACTCCAACCACTATTGGGCGCAGCGGTAAGATCCGAAAACAGTAAGATGGGTTTTTCTGCCGCGACAGCGAAGCTGATTGACCAAGCCCATAACATCAGACTGGAAAACAATAAGAAAATCCAACGTCCCCTTCCAATTCCTGAATCAGGTAACAGAGAAGTTGATGACGACAACGGATGATACTGAGGTGTAATTGATCGCATGAAAAATTCCTTTTCAATATGTCTAGGCGCACCTTTCAGCCTAAAGGTCGTTTGTGAAATCGATAACGTAGAGCCTGTTAAGGAACCAAATTGCAACTAAAGGTTAGTTGCTGCTGAGAGCAGAGAGTGTGAAGGGATTGGCACGGATACATTCTGTAAAAATTTTACGCGCAATGATTGTATTTCTTTGAGTCAATGAAACTCATAGGGTCAGACTTAAGAATTAGCGGTTGAGATTGATACTGACGATCAAGGAATCAATGGGGCCAAAATTAGCAGCTATTCTGCCCCCATTTTCTTAGGATTCTAACTGCATTTAGAATAATGATTTGTACAACTACTGCGCCATTTCACACGCCATTTGGCCGAGAATCCGAATGGCGTTCTTCACGTCTTCTGTCCAGGGCACCGCACAGCTGATCCGCAGATAATTCTGGAAATGGTCGGTTCCAGAGAACACCGCGCCCGGCACAATGGTAATACCTTCCTGCAGTGCTTTTTCCTGAAGCTCCACCACCCGCACTTGCTCCGGCAGACAAATCCACAAAATGAAGCCGCCTCGTGGTTCGGAAATCAAGGTGCCATCGGGAAAATTGCACTTAATCAATTGTTTGAAGTTGTAGAGGTTCTCCTGATACGCCGCCCGAACCGTCCGTAAATGGCGATCGTAATGCCCGCCTTCCAGGTAAGCATGTAATGCAAATTGCGATATGCTCGCCGCAGAGAAAGTATTAAAGGTCTGTAGCCATTCCAACTTTTCACGATATCGGCCAGGAATCGTCCAGCCGACCCGTAATCCTGGCGCAATGGTTTTGGAGAACGATGAACAGTAGATCACCCGGCCGTCCACATCCAGCGCCTTCATGGTATGGGTTTTCTCGCTGTCAAAGCTGAGATCACCATAAATATCATCTTCAATGATGGGCACGTCATACACTTTACAGAGCTGATAGATCTGCTTCTGCTTAAATAAAGGAATCGACGCCCCGGTCGGGTTACTGTGACGGCAAGTTAAGGCAACGGCTTTTACATCCCACTGTTGTAACGCCAACTTCAAAGCCTCAAAGCCAATGCCTTCCACCGGATCGGTCGGAATCTCAATCAACTTTAAGCCCAGCACGTCAGCCAACTGATAGAAGCCGTAATAACACGGGGATTCCACTGCAACTATGTCACCGGCTTTGGTGGTAGCACGCAAGGCAATATTAAGGGCTTCAGAGCAACCGTTGGTCACGATGATGTCTTCCGATGTACAGCGCACATTGCTGTAGCGCATCCGTTGTGCAATCTGTGCTCTTAGCGGCTCATGCCCCGGGGTAAATTGATAGCTGAACACTTCCCGACTGTTAAAGCGGGTGACTTTCTGAATGTAGGTCTGTAATGCCTTGGCAGGGACAAAATGCAAATCCGGAATGGCGGCCCCCAGATTGACCATATCAGAACGATTACAGTGCGCCAGCATGTGCTGAATCATATCACTCTTACTGCAAATACTGGGCTCACCACCTGGCGACATCGGCGGTGGGGACAAGGGCTCATTCGCCCCTTCACGCACATAGTAGCCGGCTTGTGGCCGAGCCATTAAAAAACCCTGATCTTCCAACAGGGCATAGGCTTGTGTCACGGTTGAGATACTGACGTTTCGTTGCTTACTGAGCTTACGCACACTGGGTACTTTTTGACCAGACGCATACACCCCGTTCTGAATGTCTTCTGCAATTTCATTCGCGACCAGCTGGTATAAAGTGCTCTTTTCCGCCGACAAAGGCATCGCTGTAACCCTCAATAATAAATAGTATCCCAACAAACACAGCACAGTTTATCTCTCACACCAGGTAAGAGATAAGCCAGTAATCACCTGTGTTTCCCCCAGCTACACCTTGATTTTCAAGGCGTGCAGCAAAGTGTACACCCAATCCTGTTATGCCCTTAAGTACAGTTTAAGCAAAAAGAACCAGTACAGTTTAACAATTTGTCGAAACTGTTATGCATTTTTAAAACTGTACTGCCTCTAACCAACTTTGAGCACTTTCTGGACAATACACATCTATCGGATCAGCGCTCGAAAAAACATCGATAAAAGCCCGACCGACGAACAAATAACATTATCTTAGCAACCGACTCATGAGCCAGAAGGCACAAGATCTTTGTTCACGAGTCACAACACTGGAGGGTTAACAATGGACTTATTAACAAGGCCAACACTATCAACTGCATCCTCCTCCAGGGAGTGTGCACCGACTCAAGCAGACTCTGGCGTGATTATTAATAAGGCGCGCCTGACTAACCGTACTATGGTTGAATCCACAGCCCCGAATTACAAGGGCATCGCCAAGGGCCTGACCGCCGTGGTGATATTCAGTCTGACGGTGCCCATGACTAAGATTGCATTGACTGGATTTAGTCCGGAAGCCATTGCCGCTGTTCGTGTATTACTGGCCGGTATTTTCAGTCTGTTTCTAATTGGCAAGTTGTCGAGCCGAATTCCGACATTAAGAGAAACCGGTGGCTTGCTAGTAGCAGGGCTAGGGGTCTGTGTCGGCTTTCCCTACGGCATCAGCCTGGCGTTGGAACAAACCACGGCGGTTGAGATGGGCATCGCGCTATCGGCCTTACCATTGTTAACTGCAATTCTGGCAATTTTCGTCTCCAAGGAACGCCATAACGTGGGGTTTTGGATTGCAGCCTTTGCCGGTTTTGCGTTACTGAGCCACTACTTCAGCAACGGCTTAAGCGTCGACTTACCGGCCTCGTTGTTATTGACCTTAGCCTCCGCAGCTTTCGGTTACGCCATTGGCGGCCACGTTGCCAAGACGTTGGGCGGCTGGCAGACCATCTGCTGGATGATGATTCTGTATCTTCCAGTGTCGGGCTTAACCTTTGGTTACTACGCTCTGGACGGTTTTAACTGGAACCTGGAAGCAGGATTGGCCTTGATTTATCTGGCACTGTTCAGCCAGTGGTTAGGCTTCCACTTCTGGTACGACGGTATGGCGCAAGCAGGCATCGGCCGCATCAGCCAACTGCAACTACTGCAACCGTTCTTTACTTTGATTTTTGCTGCACTGCTTCTGAATGAAGCGCTGCAACTGGAACAACTGGGTTACGTATTACTGATTGCCGTTGCTGTATTCAGCGCTTTGAAATTCAGATAACACAACTCAGCTCTTATCCCTGATTTGGGGTTCGAGGGAACTCCTGAACAAGTCCGCTCTAGCTCTGCGGGCGCTAGAAAAACGTTAGAACAAGGCGAGCTTCGCAGAGAATGTCGAGACCTTTTCAAGAAGTTCAACACAGTTCTGACGTTTTTAAAGCCCCGCCCTTCGGGGCCTTAAGAGAAGTAGCTCTTTTTTGTTGCGATTTTTTGACGTAACCCGTTACGCCTTCAAAACCGCGCCTCAAACAGCTACTTCTCTTATAGGCCAGAGCAGAGAGAGACTTATTTAGGGGTTCCCTAATCTCCCTTGCTCCTACGAGCGATTAAGAGCTCCAAATCTCTCACTGAGGGTCTTTGGCCGGTCACATGACCGGCCTTTTTTATACCATCCTCAGCATTGTTAATTATGGTTCATTTCTTTGTTGTTTCCCGCCAATCGATTCCCAAACGTCCGTTTTTACACTTAGCTAACACTTTAGTACTAAACCTACACCCTAAAACGGCGTACACTTGCGTACTTTTGAGTAATTACTTTAGGGTTTAACATGACAGCATTACCAGTGATCGTTGGTATGGGCGGCATCAATGCATCGGGCCGCACCTCCTTTCATCAAGGCTTCAGACGAGTTGTAATTGACCTACTGTCGGCAGAACAGCGACAAGAGACCTTCCTCGGTCTGGCCTGTCTGATGAATCTGGTTCGCTATCAGGACGGTCAACTGACCGACCAAAACGATAACATTATTGAACCCCATCAAATCGAACAAAAATTTGGCGAACAAGTGTTAGCCGGAACTCTGATTCGTAAAATTGAAAAAGAACATTTCGATCCGGATGCCACTCCGTGGCAGCAAAAAATGCGTCTAACCGGGAAAGCCCAGGAATTCACCTTCACCGTTAAAACCAAAGACTTACCACGTCCACTGCCTGAAAATTGGCAAGTCACCGAAACCACCGATGAAACCGGCGCGGCGTCAGGTATCTGCGAAGTGAATGTCAGCGGTTCGCTGGAGGTGCTTCACGCATCCACTTTGGACAACCCGATTAAAGCCGCCGGACAACTGCCCACCGGTTTCAACCCCGCCGCTCTGTACAACAGCCACCATCAACCGCGCGGCTTACAGAACGTCATCTTTGGTGCCACCGATGCCATCAAATCCACCGGTATTGATTGGCAAGACGTGTTGGATCACGTTAGCCCGGATCAAATCGGCACCTATTCCAGCTCCACCCAAGGGCAATTGCACGAAGAAGGCCTGGGTAATGCCATGCAGGGTCGCCTGAAAGGTAAACGCGTAGGCTCAAAGAACGCCGCCATGAGTTTGAATACAGCCCCCAGCGACTTCATTAATGCCTATGTAACTGGCAACGTCGGTTCTACGCTTAGTGCCACTGGTGCCTGTGCCAGCTTTCTTTACAACCTGAAAGCCGCCGCCCATGACATACAAAGCGGAAAAATTCGCGCCGCCATCGTAGGGAACTCGGATGCCTTGATCGTTCCCGAAGCCGCCGAAAGCTTTGGTAACATGGGCGCCTTGGCCAACGAAAAGTATTTACGGATGATCGACCAAACCGATCAGGTGGATTACCGGAAAACCAGTCGCCCCTTCGGCCAGAACTGCGGCTTCACCCTTGGAGAAGGCGCACAATATTTCATTCTGATGGATGATGCCTTAGCGTTAGAATTGGGGGCCGATATACTGGGCTCCGTCGCCGATGTTTTTGTGAACGCCGATGGTGTGAAAAAGTCGATCACTGCACCAGGGCCTGGCAACTATGTATCCATGGCGAAAGCGGTGGCCTTGGCGTGTCGTATCGTTGGTGAAGAAACCGTACAACATAACAGCTTTATCTTGGCGCATGGTTCCAGCACCCCACAAAACCGGGTGACCGAATCCCACATTTTCCATACAGTAGCAGAAACCTTTGGCATCGAAGATTGGCAAGTCGCTGCGCCCAAAGCGTATCTTGGCCACTCTCTGGGGCCAGCCAGTGGCGACCAGCTAGCCTGGGCACTGGGCGTGTTTGCGCACAACATCATGCCAGGTATCACCACCATCAAGGAAGTGGCCGAGGACGTATTCGACCAACACCTGACCATACGTACCGAGCACAGCCCATGTCAGCCGCAACAAGTGGCCTTCATTAACTCCAAAGGCTTTGGTGGTAACAACGCTACGGCGGTGATTCTCTCGCCTGATACCACCTGGCAAATGATCACCAAACGTCATGGCGAAGCAGCCGTTGACGCCAAAGCCGATCAGCGCGCACAAGTAAAACATAATCAGGATCAATATCGACAACAAGCAAACTACGGTCAGTTTGATCTCTTTTATCGATATGGACAGGGCATGATCGACGAGCAACAGATCAAGCTGTCAAAGAATGCCATGACGATACCAGGCTATAAAAACAGCATCTCACTGGATCTCGCCAACCCGTTTGATGACATGTGTTAACCCCTTCGTGTAACACGCCCTTGAAGAAACAGACTTGAGGCACGCCTTTAGTCTGTCTCTTCAATAATCCCTGTATTTCAACTCACGTTTTTGCTTCTAAATTTCAGCGGCATTGAACAATGACTTTCGCTGAGCCCCCAGACATTGACAATCTATACTCAGATCTCTAACTTAGTGTCACCATTACTTTACAGTGTATAGTTTAGAAATACCGCAGATTGGAGGACAGATCATGGAATTAAAAAGCCTGAAAGTAGAACTTAACGATCACATAGCTCACGTGATACTCAACCGCCCTGAGGCGCTCAATTCCATGAACATCGACTTCTGGCGAGAGTTTCGTAGTGTCATCGAAGAGATTGATGCCCAAGCCGAAGCTCGGGTCATTGTGCTGTCATCCACCGGCAAGCACTTCTGTGCCGGTATGGACTTGGCTGTCTTTAGCAACCCGAAAGCCCTGCCCAATAAAGGCGACCCGGCTCGCATGGCGGAAAACCTGCGCCGATTAGTGCTGGACTTACAAGACGTGTTTAATGTTCTGGAACGCGCTCGCATGCCTGTGCTCTCAGCGATTCAAGGTGGGTGTATTGGCGGTGCCGTCGATATGATTTGCGCTACCGACAGTCGCTATTGCACTGAAGATGCCTTCTTCACCATCAAAGAAACCCAGATTGGCATGACTGCAGATTTAGGCACCTTACAGCGCTTCCCGAAACTGGTTCCTGAAGGCATTGCTCGTGAGCTGGCCTACACAGGACGCAAATTTTCTGCGCAAGAAGCCAAAGCCATGGGCTTTGTGAATCAAGTCTTCGAAACGCAAGAAGAGCTACTGGCAGGCGTGATGGAAATTGCCAAGCAAATTGCCGAACAATCCCCGATGGCAGTAGCGGGTTGTAAGGAAATGCTGAACTACAGCCGTGATCATTCCGTCGAAGACAGCCTGAAATACATGGCCACCTGGCAATCCGGCATGTTCCGCCCGAACGACATGATGAAGAGCTTTGCCGCCAGCGCGCAAAAAACCACCGCAGACTACGAGCCGATCCTGCCTAGAAAACCCTTATTTTCAGATCTGTAACATCAATTACTTAGAGGTCTATTATTTACATCAGAAAACTATCCATTTTTTTGATCTGAAATTAGATTCCTAATGTCATATTTCTAGAGTTAAATAGCCGCAACTTTAACTCTAGAAATGGAAAGACGCCCTTGTACATTGGATTCATCATCAACGCTTGGAAGGACATCGAACCAGGCAAAAGCGCCACCTTGTCCATCATCCAGGAATGTATCGCACGTCAACACAAAGTCGCTGTGCTGTACCCGCAAAACCTTACCGTACGTGAGAACGTGGTGCATGGCTTTGTGAAAATTATCCAACCAATGGACAGAGTCCCGGACAAATACGACAGCTTTTACAAGCGCGTTACCTTTGAAGAAAAAATGGTGCCACTGCACGCTTTTGACGCACTGTTTATTCGCAAAGATCCGCCGATTGATCCAATTCTTTTGAACTTTCTGGACTCCATCAAGAACGAAACCGTGGTATTGAACGACGTGGATGGCCTACGAAAAGCCAGTAATAAACTTTACACCACAACCTTTCATGACCCGAACAACACCTTTTTACCGGTGACGCATGTTTCGAAGAATAAAGATTATTTGCGCCGTGTGGTGAATGAATCGCAAAAGGACAAGATGATCCTGAAACCGCTGGACGGTTCTGGCGGACGCGGAGTGATTGTGATTGAGAAAAACGCACAATCAAACATTAACTCCTTGCTCGACTTCTACATCAGCGGCCAGGGCCACAGCAACTATGTAATCTTGCAGGAATACATCGAAGGAGCGGAACAAGGAGATGTACGCGTATTGATGCTTAACGGCAAGTTTCTGGGTGCCTACCAGCGTAAACCTGCGGAAGGAGATATTCGCGCCAACATCCAACAAGGCGGCTCTGCGCATAAATACACCATGACCGAAAGCCAGATGCACGTATGCAAAAAGGTTGGTCCCAAGTTAGCGGCCGATGGTTTGTTTTTTGTTGGACTGGACATGATTGGCAACAAGATTCTGGAAGTAAACGTCTGCAACCCTGGCGGTATTACTAACATCAACCGCCTGAATAAAGTGAAGTTGCAACGCCAGGTGGTGGATGCCATCGAAGAAAAAGTGAACGAAAAACAAGAACAACGCGCCGAACTTGAGTTCCTGATCAAGCGCCTGAATGACATTCGTAATCAACACTGATAGCGCACAACAATAAGTCTACGATTGGCCTGGAACACCACCAGGTCAATCGTCAAAAGCCTCTCAATATCCAACGTTTATCTCCTTCCTGCCATCACGTCTTGATCAACCCAAGGCATTAGCCAAACTGTTCACAAAATATTCACATTTACAAAAATTTCGGGCTTATCTCTCATAATTAAATGCAAGCGATGGCCTGAAACGCAATTTCCGTATATATGACGCATACAGGGAAACTGTTCTAAGGAAAGAGCAACGCATGGATGCGACACACACTATCGAAGTAAAGGGGGTGAAGGGTAATGTTTTCATCTTCTCCAACAACAATAATCGACCTGATCTTGGCAAGAAGCTCACCTTCGATTCGCTAAGTACCGCTCAATCTCATATTGCCAGTGAAATTGGTTTTCGCGCAAACCCGAATGCCAATGGCCTGACTCATGTTTTGGCGACGTTTGATAAAACCTCTACCAGCTACCATGCGACCTCTGAAACGGCCAAAGAGAAGATCTGTAAGCGTGTGGCGGAACTACTAATAAGTGGCGATCTAAATGTCTACC